>JAEWIK010000016.1 GCA_023387135.1 Actinomycetes bacterium
GCGTCACCGTGAACGCCGTCGCACCCGGTTTCATCGAGACCGACATGCTGCGAGCGGTCGCCGAGCGGACCGGCATGACGTACGACGACCTGCTGGCCGCCGCCGCCAAGGAGGTCCCGGTGCGCCGGGTCGGGCAGCCCGAGGACGTCGCCGCAGCCGTCTCCTTCTTCTGCTCCGAGGATGCGTCCTACGTGTCCGGCCAGGTGCTCTACGTCGCCGGAGGGCCGCGCGCATGACCATCACCGTGAGCTCACCCGCCGACCTCGGCGCCGCTGTCGGGCAGACCGCCACCGGGGAGTGGCGGGTCATCGACCAGGACCGCGTGAACCTGTTCGCCGACGCGACCGACGACCACCAGTGGATCCACGTCGACCCCGCCCGCGCCGCCGCCGAGTCGCCGTTCGGCGGGCCCGTCGCGCACGGCTTCCTCACGCTGTCGCTGGTCCCCGCGCTGACCGACGGGCTGCTCGACGTCGGCGGGACCGCGATGGTCGTCAACTACGGGCTCGACCGGGTGCGGTTCCTGCAGCCCGTGCTCGCGGGGGCGCGGGTGCGGGCGACCACGGTGGTCGACGGTGCCGAGCCGACGACGCAGGGGGTGCGGGTGTCGTCGACCGTGACCGTGGAGATCGAGGGAGCGCCGCGCCCGGCGCTCGTGGCGGCGACTATCGCGCTGTTCGTGCCGGCCTGAGCGCCATCGCCGGAGTAGTGACGGCGCACGATCGTGGCCTACCTCGCGCCAATCCGACCCACGGACGCCAGCCATGACTAGCGGCGACCGCCGCCCAGACCTACTGCCTCCCGGGCGCCCCGGGGCGTGCTGCGTTCCCTGAGTGCGGACCCTGAAGCAGCGCCGCGGACGTCCTGGCCTACTTCGATCTACCCGCCATCCAATGCGGTCCGACCCGATCAACCGTCTTCAAACGCCCGGTGGCAGGCGCCCTGGGCTTTGGCAAACCTCGCGTACTACATCGTCCGTAGCCGGGACGACGCCGGCGGCTTCACGCCACAGCTGAAGGGTGCGAGTGGCCCGACACGTCAGGAGGATGACCTTGAGCGCGCACATCGCGTCTACAGTCATCCCGAGGCCCCTCGGGATCTGCGGCGGGGTCGAGGCTCAGGTGATACAGAGAAGCCCAGCAGCCACAGCCGTCCATAGGCGCCAGGGTCAGAACCACGAAGGGTCCGCCAGTGCTGACAAGTCTTCAGATCAAGAACTTTAAAGCATGGCGCGACACGGGACGGGTTGAACTCGCACCCCTAACCATTCTGTTCGGCGCCAACTCGTCAGGGAAGTCAAGCCTCCATCAGTTTCTCCTGATGCTGCGGCAGACCGTTGAATCGGCGGATCGCAAGAGGGTTCTTCATACAGGCGACGATAGCACTCCGGTGGATCTGGGAAGTTACGCCGAAATCGTCCGAGATGGCGACGTATCCGTGCCACTGGAGTTCACGCTCGAATGGCGGCGGCCAGATGACCTGGAGATATTCGACCCACGTAGTCGCACCTGGTTTGAGGGGCGTGATCTTACCTTCCAGGCGAGAATCAGTTCTGTAGGGGATGCTCCTCCACGCGTACGAGTCGATGAGTACTCTTATGAGTTAAGGGCGGGCGATCGACGGCTTCGTCTTGGAAGTTACCGCGAGCCGGAAGCGGCGGCAAAGTATGGCATGATTGCCGAAGGTGTCGAGCTGGTTCGGACACTGGGTCGCAAGTGGCCGGTTTCTCCGCCATCGCAATTCCATGCATTCCCTGATGACCTAGCAACGCGGTACCAGCATTTGGACTTTGCTCCCGACTTGACACTTTCGCTGGAAGAGCAGCTCGCTGCACTGAATTACCTCGGTCCTTTGCGCGAGAAGCCGGGACGGCTCTACAGGTGGTCCGGCGAAGAGGTCGGTCACGTCGGGTGGAGAGGAGAGCGCACTGTAGAAGCGCTCCTGGCCGGCCGTGACCGAAAGCTCAATCGACGAGCCAGGCACAGGTACGAACCGCTTCAAAGCCTGGTTGCTCGGTGGCTCAAGACACTCGGAGTTATCGACAACTTTACCGTCACTCCCATCGGCCGCGGCCGAGACGAGTACGAGGTGCGCGTTAGGGCTCCAGGAAGTTCTCGCGAAGTACTGCTCACAGATGTTGGCTTTGGTGTCTCTCAAGTGCTCCCGGTAATCGTCGAGTGCTTTTATTCCGCCCCCGGATCCACCGTAATCATGGAGCAGCCAGAGATCCACCTCCATCCGACTGTCCAGGCTGGGCTCGCCGATCTGTTCATTGAAGCGATATCGATGCGCGAAAGTGGCCGATCTCGCGAGACCCAACTCATTGTGGAATCCCATTCCGAGCACTTGCTACGGCGCATCCTCCGGAGGATTGCGGAGGAGGAGCTCGATCCATCAATGGTGCACTGTTACGTGATCAACAATGGTCGTTCAGGATCTCGCATCGATCGCCTAGATCTGGATGACTATGGCAACGTTCGCAACTGGCCGACCAACTTCTTTGGCGATCCCGCAGAAGATGTCATTGCCCAGTCCCGCAGTGCGAGGGAGCGGCGTAAGCGCGAGATGAGCGTCTCGTGAGCCGCGTGATCGATACGAATGTCCCACTCGTGGCAAAGAGTCCGGCTGAATGGCCTGGAGCGCTCGTTGAGGCTTGCGAAGTTATTATCGAAGACATCCTAACGTCACGTTCTCCAGTCGTTACGGATCTCGATGGTGAAATTCTCGAAGAGTACATGCATAAACTCAGCATTAGTGGGCAGCCCTCGTTGGGTGACGTCTTCGCGAGGTACGTGCATGATTATCGGTTCACGTGGGACGCTTCCATGCGCCCCGATATCCGTCCAGACGCCGCGCGCCAGAATTCTTACGGTGTGCTCAACGAAGATGATGGTGAAATCGATCCATCTGATCGCAAGTTTGTAGCGGCGGCGAAGGTGGCGCGCGTTCCGGTCGTGCAGGCGGCCGATACGAAATGGCTCGACTGGGGCCCCGTCCTCGAACGTCATGGGGTCGCCGTTGTCTACGTGCACGGAGACTCCATCAGGCAGGCGTACCTGGCGAAGTTTGGGCGCAAGGCACCACGATGAGTTTCGTCCGCTTCCCGTCTACGCCGTACCTTTCCATGCCTCCGGGTGTTGCGGTACGGGCTGACAAAGTCTTGACGGATGCCGAGCGGTTCCAGTTTCTATCGCGCTCGGTTCATGTTGAGGAGAAGATAGACGGGGAGAACCTCGGACTTTCCTTTGATGGTGAAGGTGTTCGGTTGCAGGCTCGCGGAAGTTACGTGGATCCGGGCGGGAAGCACTTTCGTGGAATCTCCCAATGGCTTGCCCCGCGTGAACATCGAATAGCTGCGGCACTAGGTCTTGACCTCGTACTATTTGGTGAATGGTGCACAACCACTCATAGTGTCTACTACGACGGGCTTCCAGACTGGTTTCTCGTCTTCGATGTATACGAGCGGTCGAGTCGACGCTTCTTGGATACGCCAGAGAGAGATGTGCTGGCGGGGGCACTAGGTTTGAGTGTGGTGCCGTTCATCGCGCAAGGCATATTCTCCGAGTCGGACCTTCTCAAGATGATAGGAAGAAGCCGCGTTGGCCACCAGCCGATGGAAGGTCTGGTTGTTCGGTCCGTTGAACACCCGGGCGGCGTCGGTCGGGCGAAGTTGGTGCGACCGGGTTTCGTCCAGAGTATTGATCAGCATTGGACGCGAGGTCATATAGAGCGAAACAGGCTCGCGCACGGGTGAGCCAGCAACTAGACGACTCACTAGGCTCTTCGGAGACTTGGGTGCGTGGGCGGCGCGTTCACGCCAGGCCAGTTGTACTGACCAAGACCGTTGTTGACGTAGCGAGAGACCTCCGGGTCGAGTGGGAACTGCTGAAGGGACCCATGACGGCGGACAGAGATTCATTGTGTCTCACGCCAACGCCCGGCTGACCTCTGGCGGCAGGTTCGTGCTCGTCTCGCGGATCGCGGCGGGTCAACAGGTCGCCCACGTCGCGGCGGAGATGGGCGTCTCGCGCACGACGGCGTGGCGGTGGTGGCGCAGGTTCCAGGCCGAACGCCGCCCGGGCCTGGTCGACCGGCCGAGCGTGGCCCGCACCCGCCCCGACGCACCTCGCCCTGCGTGGAGGCGCGGGTGCGGATCGTACGGATGTTCTCGCGGCGCGGACCGGTCTGGATCGGGCACCTTCTGGGCCCGCCGCCGTCAGAGCGGTGCTGGCCGCCAACTGGTGGCCGCTGCTGCGCGAGTGCGACCCACTGACCGGTCAGCCGATCCGCGCCGGCCGCTCGTCCGCGCACCGCTACGAGCACTCCTACCCGCGCTCGCTGGTGCACGTCGATGTCAGGAAGCTCGGCCGCATCCTCGATGGTGCCGGCTGGAAGGCGCATGGTCGCGCAGCCCGGGTCGCCAACCGGCGATACCGGTCCTGCGGGTGCGACGCGCAGTGCGAGGCACGGATGGTCACTCGGTACTGGCTCATGAACCGCCGGATAGCGTCGCACGACGCTGACCTAATGGGGCCCAGCGGCGTCCGCCCGATAGTCGCTCGAGCCGCGCGCGGCCTCACCCCACCCGCTCCAGCACCATCGCCATGCCCTGGCCACCGCCGACGCACATGGTCTCCAGCCCGAGCGTCCCGTCACGCTCCTGCAGCCCGTGCAGCAGCGTGGTCGTGATCCGCGCGCCGGTGCTGCCGAACGGGTGCCCGACCGCGATCGCCCCGCCGTGCACGTTGAGCCGGTCGAGGTCGACACCGAGCTCGCGCGCCGACGGCAGCACCTGCGCGGCGAACGCCTCGTTGAGCTCGACGAGGTCGATGTCGTCGATCGACAGGCCCGCGAGCGCGAGCGCCCGCCGGCTGGCCTCGACCGGCCCCAGACCCATGACCTCGGGCGACAGCCCGCTCACCCCCGTCGAGACGATACGCGCGAGCGGCGTCAGGCCGAGCTCGTCGACCACACGGTCGCTGACGACGACCAGGGCGGCCGCGCCGTCGTTGAGCGGGCAGCAGTTACCGGCGGTCACGGTGCCGTCGGGCCGGAACACCGGCTCCAGGGCTGCGAGCGACTCGACCGTGACGCCCGCGCGCGGGCCGTCGTCGCGCGAGACGACCGTTCCGTCCGCGAGCGTGACCGGCGTGATGTCCCGCTCCCAGAAGCCGCTCGCGAGCGCGGCCTCCGCACGGTTCTGGCTCGCGGCGGCGTACTCGTCCTGGTCGCGGCGGGTCGTGCCGGTGAGCTGCG
>JAEWIK010000038.1 GCA_023387135.1 Actinomycetes bacterium
GGGTACTTCTTGTGCAGCGGGTTGTCGGACGGGATCGGTGCCCACTGCAGGTTGCGCGGCAGGCTGAACAGGACTGTCCTGCCGGTGTCGGCGTCGATGCTGGCGACGATCATGGTGTCGGGCCGCATGCCCCACCTGTCGGCCCCCGCGTCGCCGCCCATGAGCAGCACGTTGTAGCGGCCGTGTTCCGCCTCCACCTTGCCGCCGCCGGTGAAGACCGTGGAGATGAGGGACGACTGCGCGCCGAACATGCCCGACGCTGCCCACGCCGCGGAGCCGGTTCCGGCCGCCAGCAGCACCGCAAGCAGGCCCGAGAGGACCCGTCCCGCACCCGACATGCCGCGCGGGTTGGCGATCCGCCAGGCGTCCAGCATGAGCAGGGCCCAGCTCACCCCGAGCACCAGCACGAGCACCTGCAGCACCCGCAGCGTGATCGGGTTGGCGTACAGGCCGACGACGAAGGTGCGCGCGAAGACAGTGACGACAGCCACGACGACCACGAGCGCCAGCAGCGTGAGCCACACCCTCAGGGCCAGCCTGCCGAGCCGCTTGTTGCCTGCGGCCACCTGCGCCGAACCGGGCACGATGAGGGTCATCAGCACCAGGATGACGCCACGCCGGACGGCGATGCCCTGGCTGCGCGCCTGTGGCGCCGGCAGCGCGGCCGCTGCCGCGGAAGTGCTGGACATCAGGTCTGTCTCCCCGGGGAAGGTGGTCGGACGTCCCCCAGTATGACCACCAGTGCCCAACGGGTGGCGCAGGGCGCGCCGCACGCGCCGTCAACACAGGCGGCAGCGGCGGCGTCCGTCACCGGCGGCAGCCGGCCCTCGAAAGCCGCCGTCGCAGGGCGGTCAGCCCCTGCCGGTGGCCTGCCTGACCTTCTCGCCCTTGGCCTTGACCGACTCCCGCATGGCGTCGGAGAAGGCGACGATCTTCGACGTCAGGTCGGCGTCTCCGGCGGCGAGGATGCGGACGGCGAGCAGGCCGGCGTTGCGCGCGTTGCCGACCCCGACGGTGGCGACAGGGATGCCCGCAGGCATCTGCACGATCGACAGCAGCGAGTCGAGACCGTCGAGCTGCTTGAGCGGGATCGGGACCCCGATGACGGGCAGCGTCGTCAGTGCCGCCAGCACGCCGGGCAGGTGGGCGGCGCCGCCGGCGCCGGCGATGATGACCTTGAGCCCACGGTCGACGGCGCTCCTGGCGTAGGCGAGAGTCTCGTCGGGCATCCTGTGGGCCGAGATCACGTCAGCCTCGTAGGCGATCCCGAGCTCGGCGAGCGCCTGGCCCGCGGCCTCCATGATCGGCCAGTCGGAATCGGAACCCATCAGGATCCCCACCAGGGGCGTTTCAGTCATAGTCGTCTCCAGCGTGTCGGTGTGAGGTCGTTGCCACAGTAATGCCCAACTCGGGCCGTCTTCACCGTCTCAGGGGCGGGAATCCAGCCACCTTTTTGCCTGCCCGACCCGCTCGATAGCCGCGGGGAGTTCCTGCGAAGATGGGGCAATGACAACACACATCGTCGCCATGGGCGGAGGCGGCTTCTCGATGTCGCCCTTCGGGGCGCCGACCAACCTCGACCGCTACCTGCTGGAGCTCTCGGGCAAGCGGTCACCGATGGTCTGCTTCGCCCCCACCGCCTCGGCCGACGATGCCCAGTACATCAACAGGTTCCTGCTGGCCTACGGGACGCTCGGCGTCCGCACGATGGTGCTGAGCCTGTGGCAGGGCGGTTCGGCGGCGTCGGTGGCGAGGCTGGCGGAGGCCGACGTGGTGCTGGTCGGCGGTGGCCACACAGTCAACCTGATGGCGCTCTGGGACGCTCACGGCGTGTCCCGGGCCATCCGGGACCGGGCCGCCGCCGGAGACGTGGTGCTCGCAGGGGTCTCGGCAGGCGGCAACTGCTGGTACGAGGGCTGCATCACCGACTCCTTCGGCGACTTCCGCGCCTGGCGCGGCGGCCTCGGCCTGGTCCCAGGCAGCTTCTGCCCGCACTTCGACGGCGAGCCCGAGCGCGCCCCGGCCTACACCGACGCCGTGGCCTCCGGCGACCTGCCGGGCGGTTACGCGGCCGACGACGGCGCGGCAGTCCACTACGTCGACAGGGTGCCCACCCATTTCATCGCGGAGGCCCGGGGCCAGCGCGTCTACCGCGTCCTCCCCAGCGACCTCCCCACCGCCAGCGGAGTCCTTGTAGAACCCCAGGAGATGACGATCCTCTAGGACGGTTCCCGCGTCACCGCGTCACCGCGCCGCCGGCGGCGTCCCGGTCGACGAAGGTCAGCGGAAGATCAGGCTGCGTTGGACGATGAAGTTCACCGTCGTGGCGACTCCCTGGGCGATCACGAAACCGACGAGCTGGGCGACGAAGGTGGTGGCGGTCGTGGCCTCCAGCCAGGGGAAGAGCACCGCGAACAGGCCCACCTGCAGCAGGAAGGTCACCCCGTAGAGGATCACGACGGCGGCGAACCGGCGCTTGCTCGGGCCTGCCTGGAAGGTCCAGCGGCGGTTGATGAGGTAGGCGGTCGTCGTGCCCGCGACGAACGACAGCGCCTTGGCGGGGTTGTGCCCCAGGCCGAGCGCCATCAGGGCCACCAGTAGGCCGAAGTCCACCAGCGCCGAGAAGCCTCCCGACACGACGAACCGCGTGAGCTGGGTCCGCAGCGGCAGCCGTTCCGGAGCCAGGTGCTCGGCGCTCACTCGTCCTTGTCCTCGATGGCCGACGGACGGGAGTCACCCTGGAAGAGCAGTTCGGTCATCACCACGTGGACGTGCTCGACATCGGGGATGTCGTGCAACGAGACGGGCTCCTCCGCGGCGGTGGTGAGCACGAGGGTGCCGCACCCGAGCATCCTGTCGAGCAGGCTGCGCTCGTAGGCGACGTTGTTGATCCTGGTCAGCGGGATGTCGTGGCCTGACTTGTTGACGATGCCCCGGCGGGTGATGATCCGCCTGTCGGTGATCGTGTAGGTGGTGGTCAGCCAGCGCAGGAAGGGCACCACCACCCACACCACGACGAGCAGCAGCGCGGCCGCGACGATGACCCAGCGCGACCACGGCTGCCAGGTCGGTGGGACCAGCGCCAGCCCGATGCCCGCCGCGACGGCCGTCAGCAGCAGGATCACCGCCGGCCAGAAGAGCGCCTTGCCGTGGGTACGGACGTGCAACACCTCGACCTCGTCGGCCCCGAGGTACCTGCGTGGCAATCC
>JAEWIK010000105.1 GCA_023387135.1 Actinomycetes bacterium
TTCACGTCCTCGTGCAGCAACGGGATGAGGCCGTGGTCGACCGACGCCTGCGCGGCCTCGGCGCTCATCAGGTAGTCGAGGAAGGCAGCCGCCACGTCGGGGTTCTTGCACTTGGACGAGATGACCATGGACGCCGGGGACGACCCGACACCCACCACGCCGCCGTTGACGTTGGGGAGCTGGATGTAGCCGAAGTCTCCCTGCTGTTCCTTCTTCAGGCCGAGGGAGCCCTGGTACTCGAACCTGAAGACCCCCTTGCCCGACACGTAGTTGGCGACCGCCGTCTGGTAGTCGATGCCCTCGTGCTTGGGGGTGAAGAAGCCCTTGTCGTTCCAGTCCTTGACGATCTGGGCCGCCTGGGTCATGCCCGTGGCGTCCGCGGTCACTGACGGGTCGTCCCACACGAAGCTGTTGATCGAGGCGGCAGTGCCGTTGAGGGCCTGGACGCCGAGCAGCGGAGCGGTGGACCCGTCCAGCGAGTTGTACGCGAGCGGGATCTCGCCGGCGTCCTTCGCCTTCTGGAGCGCGGCCTGGAGTTCGTCGAGGCTGGTGGGCGGCGTGACGCCGAGCTTCTGCAGCTTCGAGACGTTGTAGTAGAGCCCGATGGGCTGGACGCGGGCCACCGGGGTGCCGAACAGCGAACCCGAGCCGATGCCCTTGCCGTCGGTCGTGAACTGGTTCTGCTGGGCGATGGTGGACGGGATCAGCTTGTCCCAGCCGTACTGGGCGGAGTAGGAGTCGAGGTTGACGATCGACCCCGCCTTCGCCAGCGTGCCGAGCGACTGCCAGCCGTTGTTCGCCGTGGCGATGTCGGGGCCGTCGGGCTCGGTGATCTTGAGGTTCAGGGTGGAGGTGAGCTGGCCCCAGTCGACCTGGCTGCGCTCGATCTTGATGTTGGGGTACTTGGTCTCGAACTGCTTGATGAGCGAGTTGATCCAGTCACCTTCCGTCATGCTCCACCAGTCCCACAGCTTGAGCGTGACGTCCCCCGCCTTGGCGGGGTCGAACTTCTCGGCCGGGCCGGAGCTCGAGGGCGCTGCTGCCGGCGAGGTCTCTGGTGCAGGCTGGTTTCCACCCGGCGTGCAGGCCGTGAGGCCGGCTGCCAGGCTTGCGACGGAAGCGAGGGCGATGACCCTCCTGATAGTGCTACTCACGCCGTGACTCCTTCGTACTTGGCGATCCCTGCGCCACATCTGGGTGTGCGGACGAGAGAATCTATACCACACGGACCAGATTGGTTCTAGTGGTCTGAGGGAAACGTGACCAGATATACCAGTTCGGGTGTATGGTGTGCGCCATGGCACAGGTAGTGGAGGATTCCTACAACCGGCTCGTCCAGGCCATGAACCACGGCGAGTACCCGCCGGCCTCCCGGCTGCCCGGAGAACGCGAACTCGCAGTCAGGCTCGGCGTCAGCCGCGTCACGCTCCGTCACGCCCTCTCCCGCCTGGAGGAGGAGGGCAAGGTCGAACGATCCGCGCAGCGCGGCTGGTTCGTCACCGGCCAGGTGGTCAGCGAACCGCCCTCGGTCCTGGTCTCGTTCAGCGACATGGCGAGGGCGCGGGGGCTGACCCCGAGCGCTCACGTCCTGGAGCAGACAGTCAGGCCGGCGACCTTCGAGGAAGCAGACCAGTTGCGCATCCCGCCGGGCGCCGAGGTCCTCGAACTGCGCCGCCTGCGGGCGATGGACAGCCAGATCATCTGCGTCGACAACACCGTCCTGCCGATGGACAAGGCCGGCCAACTCGCCGAGGCGGACCTGACAGACCAGTCGTTGTACGAGCGCCTCGAGACGCTCTGCGGGATCCGCATCCACCGCTCGGCGTACAGCGTCCATGCCGAGGCCGCCAACTCCGAGACGGCGGCGCTGTTGAGGGTCCCGCCGGGCTACCCGGTCCTGGTGGGCAGCGAGATCGCCTACACGGCCGAAGGAAGGCCGGTCCTCGTGGGAGTCAACAGATACCGCGGGGACGCGTACAGGTTCCGCGCCGACCTGTACCGCTGACGGCCGCCGGACGCCCCTGGGCGTCTCTGCGTGCCGGCTCCTGCACCGCTCCCCCGGCCCCCCGCCCCTGACGCGGCAGTCACGCTAGTGACGCCCGATCGGGCCGCCAAGCAGGCCGGCTTGCGCACAATTGCGCCACGCGCAACGCAGGGAGCCGGACGCCCGGCCCGGACGGGTCTCAATCCGAGGGGGCTTTCCTGTCCCTGACATGGGCGACCCAGTACATGACAAGCGGAATCAGTGCCCACTGCAGCACGATGCCGGGCCACGAGGCGAGGGTGCTGTCCCAGCCGGCGGCGAACAGCGCGATGATCTCGCCGGGGCTGCTGGCGGCCACGACCACGGCGATCAGGCGCACCAGCCTGCCGGCGACCTGCGCCAGCACGATCTTCCAGACCACTCCCAGGGAACGCTCGGAGAGCCAGCCCGCCACGAGCCCGTACGCCGCGAGCTCGACGACCATGAACGGCAGGATATTCGCCGCGGGCAGCCCCGACAGGGCGAACGAGATCAGCGGCGCCAGGGCTCCCGTGACGCCTCCCGCGACCCGGCCCGCGAGCAGGCCCACGAGCAGCACCGGCAGGTGCATGGGCAGCAGTGCCTGGGCGAGGTCGCGCCCCATGCCCGTGGCGTCGCCCACGGCGTGGAACAGCTCGGGCAGGACGACCGCCGCGACCACGGCGAGCAGAGCCGCGACCGTGCGGTTCCTTCGTCCCGTCACGAGGGGACGCCTGATGCTCGCACTCACCTCGGACACAGCTCGGCTCCTCCCCGACTACCGCCGGGACCGGCGGCACGCGCCGCGCGCGTCCGCCCAGCCAATCATTCGGTCAGGCCAACTGTCGAGCCGACCGCGGGAGCAGCAGGAAGGCGCCCAGGTAGATCAGGCCGGCGACGACGAGCAGGCCGCGGTAGCCGACGATGAGCGACAGGTACTCCAGGCAGCCGCCCAGGACCGCCCCCAACAGGTTCGCGCCGAAAGCACCGGTGGCGTTGTCGGTGTCGGCGAACCGCTTGGCGAAGACGACGTTGGCGGCGAAGATCGGGAGGAAAGCGACGACGACCGCGACGATCGCCCGCGGCACCACAGGCAGCCCCAGCAGCCACGAGTTGGGCACCACCCAGCCGAGGATCAACCCCACCAGCAGCACGCCGTACATGACGGTGATGGGCGGCGTCCTGAACCGGCGGGTCACCTCGACCGCCGCCAGGACCGCGACCAGCACGCCGGCGAACACGATGGCGTTGACGAGCCAGGTCGTGCCGAACAACAGCGCGAAACCCGTCACGTTCTTGGTTTCGAGCAGCAGGAAGGCGGCGCCGAGCAGGAACAGGTCGGCATAGGGGGCCATCCGCCGGTACGGCCCGCCGACGGCACGGACCGCCAGCGCGCTCACCACCAGGATGAGCCCGAGCGTGATCAGGTAGAGCGCCGGGATGTCCTGGCCGAACAGGTAGAGGAACGGACGGTCGTCGTCCACCGGCGGCGGGGTGCCTGCGGCGGCCCCCGACCAGGCGGTCCCGCAGGACTGGTCGGCGGGCGTGAGCCCGGCGGTGATGACTGCCTGGTGCGTCCCGTTGATGTCGTCGACGCAGGGAGCGTGACCGAAGGCTGCCTGGGCGGTCAGGGCGAGCCTGTCCACCAGCCACTGTTCGCGGTAGTAGTTGTACATCGCGAAGGCGCCGCCGGGCTTGAGGTGGTCCCTGGCGGCGGTCAGCGCCTCGGTGGTGAAGAGGTAGCTCTCCAGCCTCAGCGAACTCGCCCCCGAGACGAGGGTGAGCGAGTCGGGCAGCGCGAACAGGATCAGGTCGTAGCGCGAGTTCGTGCTCTCCAGGAAGGCCCGTCCGTCGGTGATCGTGGTGGTCACCCTGGGATCGTCGTAAGGACGGTCCGGGTGCAGCCGTCCGCCGAGTTCCCGCAGCTTCGGGTCGATCTCGACGGCGTCGACGTGCTTGGCGCCCTTGAGCAGCGAGATGGCGACGTCGGTCCCGCTGCCGGCTCCGATGATGAGGACGTCGTCGAGGCCGGTCTTGGCCGACAGCGCACGTTCGTAGGGCAACGCGTACTGGGCCTCCCATTGCAGCCGCGCCTCGGCGGGGGTGGCCTGCTGGTGCGGGACGCCGTTCACAGAGATGTCGAGGACGGGGACGCCCGCGTACTCCAGTTGCTTGTAGGTGACCTTGTAATAGGGAGACCACACAGCGCCGGCGGCGAGCGACTCGACAGCCAGCGCGGCGATGACGGCGACGGCCGGGACCGCCACGAGCAACTGCTGGGGCAGCTTGCGGGGCCACAGCAGCACGACGTACGCCGCCGCGGCGAGCACTCCCCACGCCAGCGGCGGAGCGCTCAGGAACGACAGCAGGGTGAAGGCGGTGATGCCGGTCAGGCTGCCGATCAGGTCGTAGCGGTACGCCTCCAGCCGTTGCAGTTCAGGGAAGCAGCGGGCCACCAGTTCGGCGGGGCCCATGAGCGTGACGGCAGCGGCGACGAACACGAGGGGGAGGATCACCCAGGCCGGGGGTCCGCTGGTGCCGAGGCTCGTGAAGTAGATGACGCCCGTCGTGTTCCGGTCGACAGTGACCGGGAAGACGAGCACCACCAGCACCAGCAGCGCCAGCACGATGGGCGAGTAATAGGGCAGCCGCTTCGTCCTGTCGATCCGCATGAAGCCCAGGCCGATGCCGAGGAAGGATCCCAGCAGGACGAAGTTGGTGAAGTAACTCAGGTGGACGATGTTGGAGCCCGTCCACCTGATCAGGGCGAGTTCGAGGAAGAGCATGAAGGCGCTGGCAAGGACCAGACGCGGCCGCACCGGGAGCCAGTGGCCGACGGCGGTGTCGGTGGGCTCGAGAGCGGGAGGATCAGCCGGGACGCTCATGAGGTCACGCTACAGTCGACGGGCGTCCGACAGGCGGACGATGTGCCAAGATGCCCACGTTTCCCCACGCGCCGGGCGCTCTCACCCTCAACCTTGACTCTTGACCGCTACTTGAGGGCGGGGAATTGCATTTCCCCTTGTCAGAGCCGAAATCGTCGGATGGGGAAAGAGACGAGTCTCAACCAGATGGTTGCCTAGTGCCGCCTCACTGGCTTACGAACTACCCATGCGGGTGAGACAAGTGTTGGCTGCGACCACTGGATTCGTCATGGTCGCGACCCTTGCGTTCTCTGTCGTCGACGTCGCCGAGGCCGCAGCGCCCAGCACCGCGCAGAAGAACGATTTCATCTCCAGCGTGGTCTCCCCCGCGCAGAAGGCACAGAAGGCGTGGGGCATCCCCGCCTCGGTCTCCATCGCCGAGGCCATCCAGGACTCGAACTACGGCACGTCCACCCTGGCCACCAAAGCGAAGAACGTCTTCAACGTCGCGTGCGCCTCCACCACCACTCCCGCCCAGTTCGCCAAGGTCGCCGAAGCCCAGGTCGGCAAGCCCTACATCTACGGCGCAGAGGCGTCGATCACGAACTCCAACCCGAAGGCCTTCGACTGCTCCGAGCTCGTCCAGTGGGTGTTCGGCCGTTCCGGCAACACCATCACCGACCTCGCCGCCGCCCAGTACAACGTGACTGTCCCGGTGAAGTCCGGCGAGTCCCCGCGTCCTGGCGACCTGGTCTTCCTGCGCAACAACCCTGCCCGCTCCAACGGCATCGGCCACGTCGCCCTGCTCACCAAGAAGCTGTCCAACGGCGACTGGCAGATCATCGAGGCCAAGGGACGCGCCTACGGCGTCGTGAAGTCCTCGCTGTCGACCTGGAAGAAGCGCAGCTACTACGCCGGCCTGCGGCGCTACCCGAGCTTCGTCCTCGCCGGCGACCAGGGAGTCGCCCTCGTCTCCGTCGCAAGCCCGTACCAGGACGGCTGCTACGCGGTCACGACGTCGGGCAAGACGACCCGCTACCGCAAGTACTCCTCGCTGACCGACGCCTTCGCCGACCACGCCCTGACGGTGGCGAAGGAACCCGCCTACGCCGCCGCCCGCGAGGTCGCGACGAACGTCAACGCCTACGTGGACGCCATCGCCAAGGTGAAGCGTCCGAGCGACGCCGCCGCCTACGCCAAGGCCCTGAAGAGCATCATCTCCAGCTTCGGCCTGACCAAGTACGACACCGCCCCGCTCAACCTGCTCGTCGAGTCGGGCGATTCGGGCACGAAGGTGTCGGCGCTGCAGTACCTGCTGCGCCAGAGCGACACGAGCGTCAAGGTCACCGGCAAGTTCGACTCCGCGACGGTGAGCGGCGTGAAGAAGTTCCAGAAGGCACGCAAGCTCGAGGTCGACGGCCAGGTCGGACCGCTCACCCTGACCGCGCTCCTCGCCGACCTCAAGGCAGGGGCCAACCAGCCCCGGGTGAGCGCCCTGCACACCCTGCTCTCGGCGGCCGGCTACACGGTCAGCGCGGGACAGGTGTTCAGCGCCACCGACACGGCGTCGGTGAAGGCGTTCCAGGCGTCGGTCGGCCTCGGCGCCACCGGCACCGTCGACGCCAAGACCTGGTCGCGCCTGTTCATGACCCTCGACCCCGTCAAGCCGCCGACCGTCTCCGGCGTCCCGACGTACGGCCAGAAGCTCACCGCGGCCATCGGCGGCTGGGGCCCCGGCACCGTGACCTACAGGGTCCAGTGGTACCGCGGCGCCACGGCGATCCCCGGCGCGAGCGCGAGCACCTACTCCCTGCAGCCGGCCGACGTCGGCCAGCCGATCACCGTCAAGGTGACGGGCAGCCAGCTTCCCTACACCCCCGTGACCCGCGCGTCGGCGGCGACCGCCAAGGTGGCTCCGGCGAAGTTGACCGCCACCCCGACCCCCACCGTCGCCGGCACCGCGAAGGCAGGCGAGGTGCTCACCGCGACACCCGGAACCTGGGCCCCCGCCACGACGAAGCTCACCTACCAGTGGTACCGCGGCGCGACGGCCGTCAAGGGCGCGACGGCCCCCACGTACAGGCTGCAGCCGGCGGACGTCGGCCAGCTCGTCAAGGTGACAGTCACGGGCTCGCTCGCCGGCTACGCCACCGTGACGACGGCGTCCCAGCCCACCGTCAAGGTGATCGACGGCATCCTCAAGCCCACCCCCACCCCGGTCATCAAGGGCGCCGTCAGGGTCGGCAGCACCGTCGAGGCCGTCCCCGGCACCTGGGGCACCGGCCCTGTCACCTACACCTACCAGTGGTACCTGGGGAAGACGCCGATCAAGGGCGCGACCGCCAAGACCTACACGATCCTGCCCGCGAACGCCGGCCAGGCGCTCTCGGTCACGGTGAAGGGTGTCCAGCAGGGCTTCCAGCCAGTCTGGCGGGGCTCGGCGGCGGCGACCGTCACCAAGGGCGTCATCACCCCCGCCCCCACTCCCCTGGTCCGCGGCCCGCGGAGCGTCGGCGAGACCCTCAAGGCCCAGACTGCAACCTGGGGCAAGGGCCAGGTCAAGCTGACCTACCAGTGGTACCGCGGCAAGTCGGTCATCAAGGGCGCGACCGCCGCCACCTACAAGGTGGGCACCGCCGACATCGGCTACAACCTCTCCGTGCGGGTGAGCGGCTGGCAGTCGGGCTACGACAAGGTCACCAAGTCGTCTGCTCAGACCGCCAAGATCCCCCGTCCGAAGCTGGCCACCCCGTCGCCCAAGATCACCGGCACCGTGAAGGCCGGGAGCAAGCTCACCGTCGACACCACCGGGTGGGGCCCCGTGAAGCTCACGTACGCCTACCAGTGGTACCGCGGGCTGACCAAGATCAAGGGCGCCACCAAGAAGACCTACACGCTGGCGAAGGCCGACTTCGGCCACACCCTCACCGTCCTGGTGCACGCCGAGGCCAAGGGCTACGCCGGAGTGAACAAGACAGCCGTCCTCAAGATCAAGTAGCCGCCGGCGTCACCAGACGTCAGCCGAACAGGTCACGGACAGCGAGTAAGGGATCAGGCTGCCGGTCCGGGCACCGTTCTCGTACATGAGCGCCTGTCCCGAGATCTTGAAGGT
>JAEWIK010000020.1 GCA_023387135.1 Actinomycetes bacterium
TCGTCGAGGTCAACGCACGGAGGTCGGTCTTCTACCCGGAGACCACGGGGATCGACTACATCACCGTCAAGGGCTTCGAACTCGCCCAGGCCGCCTGTCCCTGGACGCCTCCCACCGCCGACCAGCCCGGGCTCATCGGGCCGAACTGGGCCAAGGGCTGGATCATCGAGGACAACGACATCCACGACGCCAAGTGCTCGGCGATCTCGATCGGCAAGGAGGCCTCGACCGGCGACAACGACTTCACGAAGCGCCACGAGAAGCCGGGCTACCAGTACCAGCTCGAGGCAGTCTTCGCGGCCCGCCACATCGGCTGGTCGAAGGAGCGCGTCGGCTCCCACATCATCCGCCGCAACCACATTCACCACTGCGGCCAGAACGCCGTCGTGGGGCACCTCGGGTGCGTGTTCTCTGTCATCGAGGACAACCACATCCACGACATCGCTGTGAAGCGCGAGTTCTACGGCCACGAGATCGCCGGCATCAAGCTGCACGCGGCGATCGACGTGACAATCCGTCACAACCGCATTCACGACTGCTCGCTCGGCGTGTGGCTCGACTGGCAGGCGCAGGGCAGCCGCGTCACCAGGAACCTCTGCCACGACAACGCGCGCGACCTCTTCATCGAGGTCAGCCACGGACCGTACGTCGTCGATCACAACGTGCTGGCCTCCGAGGTCTCGATCGAGCTCATGAGCGAGGGCGGCCTGTTCGCCCGCAACCTCGTCGGCGGGTCGCTGCGCGTCCAGCCCGTGCTCGAACGCGCCACCCCCTACCACCTGCCGCACTCGACCGAGGTGTCGGGCTTCGGCGTGATCTACGGGGGCGACGACCGCTACATCGGCAACGTCTTCGTCGGCCGCGGCCCCGGCGCCTCGCCGCTCGGCATCGGCTACACCGCCGACAGGAGGCGGGCCGACCGGGTCGACGACTTCTCCTACGGCACCGCCGCCTATGACGGCCATCCGGGCAGCGCCGAGAGCTATCACGCCGCTGTCGAGGCGGCGCTTCCCGGCGATGTCGAGATCTACCTGAAGCTGCCCCAACCGGTCTACGCCCGCGACAACGCGTACCTCGCCGGGGCACTGCCGTTCGACCAGGAGTCGGACGCCGTGGTCATCGAGGGGGGATCCCGCCCCGTCGTCCGTGTCGTCGACGGCCAGGTGTGGCTCGACACCGACGTGCCGGCGGAGGCGTGCGCGTGGCGGATCGCTCCCGTCCGGACGTCCGACGTCGAGCATGTGCGCCTGGTGAACGCCGACTTCGACGCGCCGGACGGCTCGGAGCTCGTCCTCGACACCGACCTCGTCGGAGACGCCGCGACGGGGCCCGCGACCCTCGGCCCGCTGAACTCGCTCCAGCCGGGCCGCACGTCGACGCTCGTCTGGGCCGACCGCCCTTAACACTCACGGGCCGGGACAGCAGGCCACCGCTCGACGTGGAAGCGGGGCCTGCCCCCGTCCGGCCCGGACCCAAGCAGCAACCGGCGGCGCTCCACCGGTTCAGGACAAGGAGTAACAATGGTCTACAACCCGTTCCCGTGGCGTGACCTCCTCGACCGCCAGGTGTCGAGGATCTGTGTGTTCGACGTCGGCACCGGCGCCAGCCGCGTCGTCTACGAGACCGACCTCGGTGCGGCCGAGGCGCCCAACTGGACCGCCGACGGTGCCTGGCTGGTCTTCAACCGCGACGGTGAGCTCTACCGGCTGAGGATCGCCGACTCCTACGTCGAGAAGATCGAGTGCGGGCTCGAGCTCGCCAACAACGATCACGTCCTCGACCCTGACGGCGTCCACGTCTACAGCTCGCAGAACGACGGCCACATCTACAGGATCCCGTTGACCGGCGGGGAGCCGCAGCGGGTCACCGACGACGCCGACGGGCTGGCGGCGCGCTACCTCCACGGAGTGTCGCCGGACGGAACCACCCTCACCTTCATTGGCGGCCCCGAACTG
The DNA here is from genome assembly GCA_023387135.1 of Actinomycetes bacterium. Lineage (GTDB taxonomy): Bacteria > Actinomycetota > Actinomycetes > Propionibacteriales > Propionibacteriaceae > Propionicimonas. The sequence goes on from JAEWIK010000020.1 coordinate 1,956, forward strand.
GCGACCCTCGCTCCGTACAACGTCTACACGCTCGACCTGCGCTCGGGCCGGCTCGTCCAGCTCACGCAGGCGGAACGACGCTACGACGGCGCCGAGTTCAGCCCGGACGGCGCCTGGATCTACTTCAACTCCGAGCTGAACGCGACCATCGTCGGGCACTGCCAGCTCTACAGGATGCGTCCCGACGGCACCGACGTGCAGCAGCTGACCTTCGACGACCGGGTCAACTGGTTCCCGCACCCGTCGCCCGACTTCCGGCGGCTCGCCTACCTCTCCTACCCGCCGCTGACGAACGGGCACCCCGAGAACCTGCCGGTGCAGGTGGTGCTCACCGCCGATCCGCTGGCCAAGGACGTCGAGGCGAGGATCGACGTCTTCGGCGGCCAGGGAACGATCAACGTCCCGTGCTGGTCACCCGACTCCGACGCCTTCGCGTACGTCGACTACCCGGTCCTCGACGGACAGTGACGGCCGGAATGCTTGACGGACGTGGCCTCGACGCCGAGACCGGGGTCGGGATCGTGGGGGTCGGGGTGATCTCCGCCCAGTACCTCGACCAGATCGCCGGGCTGACAGGCATCAGGGTTGTCGCGGTCGCCGACGTGGACGCCGCCCGTGCCGCCCAGGTGGCGGCGTCGTCGGGGGCGCGGGCCGAGAGCGTCGAGGCACTGCTCGCGGATCCCGCCGTCGACATCGTGTTGAACCTGACGACCCCGCCGTTCCATGCGGAGATCGACAGGCAGGCCGTCGCCGCGGGCAAGCACGTCTACTCCGAGAAGCCCCTCGCACTGAGCTTCGGCGACGGCCGCGCGGTTCTCGCCGAGGCCGAGCGGCAGTCGCTGCGGGTGGGTTGCGCGCCCGACACCTTCCTCGGCACAGGGCTCCAGACCACCTTGGCCGCACTGCGGTCGGGCCAGATAGGCACCCCGTTCGCGGCGTCGGCGTTCTGGTCCTCCCCCGGGCACGAGCAATGGCATCCGAACCCCGGCTTCTACTACCGGGCCGGCGGCGGTCCTGTGATGGACATGGGGCCGTACTACCTGACCGCGCTGGTCACGCACCTCGGCCCGGTGCGGCGGGTGCGCTCGGTCGTGCTGACGACGGGCCGCGAGCGCGTGGTCGCCACCGGGCCGCTCGCGGGGCGCCGGATCGAGGTCGACGTCCCCACGCACGCGACGGCCATCCTGGAACACGAGGCTGGCGCGGTCTCGACCCTCACGGTGAGCTTCGAACTGTGGGAGTCGCAGCGTCCCCAGCTCGAGATCTACGGCACCGCGGGGACGCTGGTGCTGCCCGACCCGAACTGCTCCGACGGCGTGGGAGCCGTCTACAGGGCGGGCGGTGCGGGCTGGAGTCAACTGCCCGTCACCCACGGCTACCTGGGCTCCGGCAGGGGCATCGGCCTGGCCGAGATGGCGAGGGCGATCCGTGACGGCGTCCCCCACCGGGCCTCGGGCGACCTGGCGCTCCACGTGCTCGACGTCATGGCCGCCATCGAGCGGCCCCCGGCCGACGGCTCGGCGACCACCATGACCACCACCGTCGACGTGCCGGCCCTCGTGCCCCTGACCCGCGCCTCGGACGTCATGACCCCCCAGACCAGGAGCGGCTCGTTGGCTCGCGCCTGACCTCCCACAACACGCGCAGCCAGCCACCGGTGTGGCCCGCGGCCCACGGGGCCCGGCGCCCCGGGGGTGACCCCCAGGGCGCCC
>JAEWIK010000226.1 GCA_023387135.1 Actinomycetes bacterium
GGAGAATCGTGGGGTGACTGAGCCATTCGATGCGGCAGCGATCCTGCCCGATGACCTGTTGGCGACGCTGCGCGAGCGGGCCGCCCGGTACGACGCCGAGAACCGCTTCTTCGACGAGGACCTCGCCGACCTCAAGGCGGTCGGCTACCTGAAGGCGCTCGTGCCGCGTGATCGAGGCGGGCTCGGCCTGGGGCTGCGGGAGGTCGCGTTGCTGCAGGCAAGGCTCGCGAGCGCCGCCCCAGCGACGGCGTTGGCGGTCAACATGCACCTGGTGTGGACGGGGGTCGCGAAGGTGATGCGCGACCGCGGGGTGGACGCCCTGGCGGGGGTGCAGGCCGGCGCAGCCGCCGGCGAGTTGTACGCGTTCGGCATCAGCGAGGCCGGCAACGACCTGGTCCTGTTCGGGTCCGACACCAAGGCGGTCCCCGACCCCGAGGGCGGCTACACCTTCAGCGGCACCAAGATCTTCACCTCGCTGGCTCCCGCCTGGACCGAACTCGGGCTCCACGGCCTCGACACCACGAGCGAGGACGGGCCCAAGATGGTCTACGCGGTGGTGAACCGCGAGGCGGCGGGGAAGTCGGTGACGACAAAGGACGACTGGGACACCGTCGGCATGCGCGCCACCCAGAGCCGCACGACCGTGCTGGACGGCGTGCACGTCGGCGCCGACCGCGTGCTGCGGCGGGTCGATCCGGGCCCGAACCCCGATCCCATCGTGTTCGGCATCTTCTCGGTCTTCGAGTTGCTGCTGGCGTCCGTCTACTGGGGCATCGCCCAGCGCGCCCTCGACCTGGCTGTCGAGACTGTCGGCATGCGCATGTCGAAGCGCACCGGGAAGCCCTACTCGCAGGACCCCGACATCCGCTGGCGGATCGCCGACGCGGCCCTCGCCCTGGACGCCATCGGTCCGCAGATCCTGGGGCTGGCGGGCGACGTGGACGCCCTGGTCGACCACGGCCCGCGCTGGTTCTCGCTGCTCGCCGGGGTCAAGGTCAGGTCGACCGAGACCGCCAAGTACGTCGTCGACGAGGCGATCAGGTGCGCGGGTGGCAGCTCGTACTACAACCGCAACGAGCTGTCGCGGCTCTACCGGGACGTCCTCGCGGGCATCTTCCATCCTTCGGACGCCGAGTCCGCCCACAACACGGTCGCCACCTTCTGGCTCGGCCCCCTGCAGGGCTGAGCCGGCGCGGCGGCGAAGATCGTCCTGTCGGATGACCCGCGGGGCCTGTCGGGAGGACGTGCCACCCCGCCGCTGCCCGTAGCGTGGGGGCATGAGCGAACCCTTGCCTGAGCCCCCCGGCATCGAGGCGACAGGCCTGCGACGTGCCTTCGGCGACGTGCGTGCCGTGGACGGCGTCACCTTCACCGCTCCCGCCGGCGCCGTCACGGCCCTGATAGGACCCAACGGCTCGGGCAAGACGACCCTGCTGCTGTTGCTCGCGGGGCTGCTCAAGCCCGACGAGGGCCAGGCGAGGATCTCGGGCTTCGACGTGCTCAGCCAGAACGTGCAGGCGCGTTCGAGGATCGGCTGGATGCCCGACGTCTTCGGCACCTGGGACGCTCTCACCTGCACCGAGATCCTGTCCACCTTCGCCAGGGCGTACGGCCTCGACAAGGTGGCCGCCAGACGGCAGGCGATGGACCTGCTGGAGAAGGTGTACCTGACCGAGTTCGCGCCCCGTCCGGCACGGGTGCTGAGCCGCGGGCAGAAGCAACGCCTCGGGCTCGCGCGCGCCCTCGTCCACGACCCGTCGGTGCTGCTGCTCGACGAGCCGGCCTCCGGCCTCGACCCGCGCTCGCGCATCGAGTTGCGCGAGGTGCTGCGTGGGCTGGCGGCCGACGGCAAGACGGTGCTCGTCTCCTCGCACGTCCTCAGCGAACTCGAGGAGGTCTACGACCACGCGGTGTTCCTCGCCTCCGGACGCACCGTGGACATCGCCACCGCCGCGCAGCCGACCTCGGTCAAGCGGGGCTGGCGGATCGACGCGCTCGACCCGACGGCCCTGAGGACGTTCCTCGACCAGGCCGACATCCCGTGGCAGGCCGGCAGCGGCGGCGAGGTGCTGGTGCAGTTGTCGGGCTACGACTCGGCGGCCCACCTCGTCGGGGCGGCCGTCGCGGCGGGCGTCGCCGTCCACACCATCGCTCCCGTCTCCGGCAGGCTCGAAGAGGCCTACCTGTCGCTCGAGCAGGAGCGGATATGAACACCTGGTCGTTGAGCTGGCGCGGGCTGCGCGTCGTCACCGGGCTGGAGGTCAGGCAGCGCATCAGGTCACGCCGCTGGCTGGTGGCGCTGGCCGCCTGGTTCGTCTTCGTCGGCGCCATCACGACGCTCGTCATCGGCTCGGCCATGGAGGGCTTCACCCGTCGGGCCGACACCGACTCCAGCGGCATCTCCTCGCCCGGACCGCTCGCCTTCGGGCTGAACGTCCTCTTCGTGCTCGGCATGGGGCTGGTGATAGCGCCGACCTTCACCGCCACCTCGATCAACGGCGACAGGACGGCGGGCACGCTGGCCACCCTGCAGGCCACCCGCCTGTCGGCGCTGGAGATCGCCGCGGGCAAGCTGCTGGCGGCCTGGCTGACGTCCGCGGTCTTCCTCGTCGTCTCGCTGCCCTTCATCGTGTGGACGATGGTGCTCGGCTCGATCTCGATCTGGCAGGTGCTGGTCTGCCTGGCGGTCGTGTTCGTGCTGGTCGCGGTCGTGTGCGCGATAGGGCTGGGCTGGTCGTCCCTGCTCTCGCGCAGCGCCGGGTCGGCGGTGATGACGTACCTGTGCATCGTCGCGCTGGGCATCATCAGCCCGATGGTCATGGCGCTGTCGGTGCCGTTCCTCACCTCCCAGGACACCGTGAAGGTGTGGGGGTTGCCGCAGTCTGTCGCCGACTCCTACTACGCCCAGCTCGACGAGTACTGGAAGGCGAACCCTGACGGCGACGGCTCCGGCGCTCCGGCGCCGCCGCTGGGCGAGTGCACCTGGACCGAGCAGGTCGAGGAACAGACGCACTTCGAGCGGACGTGGTGGCTGCTGGTGCCGAACCCGTTCGTCGTGGTGGCGGACGCGGCGCCGCTGCCAGCCCTGGGACGGGAGAGCCTGAACACCTACATCTCGCACACGGGTGACCCGCTGGCGGGCATCCGGGTGCTGGTGCGGCAGGCTGCCACGCCGCCGGCGACGGAGCGCGACGACTGCATCTACCTCTACGGCAACCTCGGCTACAACATCGAATGGGAAGTCGGCGGTACCCCGAGGGTGACGACGCCCGACGGGACGCCTGTCACCGTGCAGAGCCCGGTGCAGCGGCAGTCGATCGAGGTGGGTCCGCCGGTGTGGCCGTGGGGGCTCGGGGTCAACCTGCTCATCGGCGCCGCCTTCTTCTGGGTGGCGGTGAGGCGGCTGGCGATTCCCTACGGCAGCCTCCCCCGCGGTGTCAGGGTCGCCTGAGGTGGAGGATCGCCCACCGAAGTCGGCGCACGATGCTCCATGGAGCCGGGGTGGAGCGCCTCAGGAGTGGGCGAGGCCCGTTTCGTAGGCGACCACGACGGCCTGCACCCTGTCGCGCACCCCGAGCTTGGCGAGGATGTGCCTGACGTGGGTCTTCACCGTCGTCTCGGACAGGAAGAGGAAGGCCGACAGCTCGGCGTTCGACAGCCCGCGGGCGATCAGCGTCAGGATCTCGCGCTCCCTGTCGGTGAGGCTGGTGATCCGCGGGTCGTCCTGGTTCGGCGGTGGGGTGGCAGTCGCGACGTGGGCGAGCAGGCGCCTGGTGGACGAGGGCGCGACGACGGCGTCGCCTGCGTGGACGGTGCGGATGGCGTCGAGCAGGTCGGCGGGCGGGGCGTTCTTCAGCAGGAAGCCCGACGCGCCGGCCCGGATCGCGCTGAGCAGGTACTCGTCCACGTCGTAGGTGGTGAGCATGACGATCCGCGTCGGGGCGCACGGCTCACCTTCGAGGATCCTGCGGGTGGCCTCGATGCCGTCCATGCCCGGCATTCGCACGTCCATGACGACGACGTCCGGGGCGAGGGCGGCGACCTGTTCGAGTGCCACCGCCCCGTCCGCGGCTTCGGCGACGACGGTGAGGTCTGGCTCGGAATCGATCGCGAGCCGGAATCC
>JAEWIK010000348.1 GCA_023387135.1 Actinomycetes bacterium
CCGAAGGCACGTCCCAGCTCACCGCCCAGGCGAAGGACCGTGCGGGCGGCACCGCCAAGGCGGCCGTGTGGGCCACGAGCTACACCCCGGCCCCAGGCGCGACCACCGGCTACACGGCTGTCGCCACCGCCATGCGCTACTGGGCAGACCCCGCCGCCACCCCCCTGCGCCAACTCGGCAAGGGCAACCAGCTCCAGATCCTCGGCACCGCCGGAGCCTTCTTCTACGCCCGTACCGGCAACACCACGGGCTGGGTTGCGAAATCGGCCATCACCATCCCCGCCACCGGGATCAGCGTCAGCCCCTCATCCGTGTCGGTTGCGGCGGGGCAGAACGCGTCCATCACAGCAACGCTCGCCCCCACGTTGTCCACCGATACGTTGACCTGGCGCTCGGGGAACACCACGGTTGCGACCGTCAGCAAGGGCAAGGTCACGGCTTTGAAACCCGGGACCACTCAGGTGACCGCACTTGCCTCAAGTGGTCAGTGGACGACGGTCAGCGTCCGCGTGACGCAACCCCCAGCCCCCCAGCCCGCGCCGTCGTCAGGTAAGTCGACACTGAAGGTGCTGGATCAGGGCCTTTCGAGTTACGTTTTGAGCGTCGGTCTCTCGGCTGCTGCCTGCCGGTGGCAGGTCCAGCGTCAGGTTGGCGGCGGGGCTTGGGACCGCGTAAAGGCCGAGAGCCGAACGTCACGGCAGGGTTCATGCGGCGCCCTCAGCGGCATCAAGGTCAGCTTCCGCGTCGCGGGCCTCGCAGGCAAGAAGATCCGTTGGCGTCTTCAGACGTGGACCTCAGCCGGTAAGGCACTTCCGGTGGTGACGACCGGTGCATACACGATCGGTCAGGTCACCGGGCTGACCGCCACGGCACAGCCAACGAGCATCACTCTCCGCTGGAACAAGATGACAGGCGCGGCGGGCTACGTCATCTCTCAGCTCAAGAGCGGTGTGTGGAAGCAGGCGGCCAGGGTGGCCGGCGATCGGGCGGTCAGCAAGATGCTCAAAGCCTCGCCGTCGAAGACCTACACCTACCGGGTCGTCGCCGTCAGGTGTGTTGTGGGCGACAAGACCTGCACGACGAAGGTCACCGCGGCAGGAAGCAAGAGCATCCTCTACAGCGGCAAGATAGCCGTGAAGACCCCGCCCAAGCTGTCCACGAAGACGCTCAACGCCAAGGCCCACAAAGCACTGAAGCGAATGCTCCTCGAAGGAGCCCTGCTCTATGAGGGCAAGGAGAAGATCACGAGTTCGATCAAGTGGCAAGTGAATGACGCCAAGAAGAAGGTCACCAAGAATGCTCACCCGTATCTGAAGCTGCGGTGGGTATCCGGGGTGCTTGAGATGCACCTGTACGTGAGGTTCGTTGACGACGGGCAGAGTGGCGGCGGAAAGAAGACTTGGCCGAACCCTGAGACTGGCAAGGACACCGCCAGTGGCTCGTTCAAGACCAACAGGTCGCTGTTCATCAAGGGAGTGAACTCTCTTTGGTCAGGAAAGACGATCACGGGGGCATGGGGGGCCGCCGACGGAAAGAACCAACGCGACTTCGGTACGAACGTCTCATTCAAGACGAAGATCGTCTGGCATGACTACAAGGACCGAAAGAAGAAGGGGAAGGAAGACGCGAAAAAGCAGCAGTACCTGACTGTCTACATGGGGTCCACGGTCACCGACCCCTGGAACGACGGCGCGACTACCGACGAGGCAGGCGGGCCTGTCTGCGAGCCACGCGACGACCCGTGGTACCACGGCGAGCATTACCCGGGCTTTCTCTTCTGGAGCGATGGCCCCTACGGCGAGAACCGGATCTGCATGCCGTGGGAATGGGAAGTGGACCAGGACGAACATGGGAGCCCCTTCTATGGAAAGAACTACGGCAAGACGGCAGGCCATGAGTTGGGCCACATGCTTGGCCTGTCCGACGCATATACAGCGAACCACGTTGATCGCATGGCCGAGAACGAGGAGACCACCATCGACGGCGAGAATGCCGTGATGAAATACCAATGGAATGTGTCGCGAATCACCGCGAATGACCTCGAAATGGTCGTACATGCTTACGCCCAACATGGTCAGGCGGGTGTGGAGCACTGTCAGTCGTACAAGACTTTCAAGAAAGATGACCCGCACAGGTGCGGGGTTATTTCAACCGTGATCGGATTGACCGATGATCAACACTAGTCAGGGATGCGCGGAAGCAGGACCCCGCAGGAGACGTGCGGCATTGCCCGGTCGCTGGCGGGTTGGCATCGCCATTGTCGGGGTGACATGTTTGGTTTCTTCGACGGTGATCACCCCGGCTTCCGCGCCCGGGGGTGACCTGGCCCTCGGCCGGCCGCGGGGAGAATCGATCACCTTTACAAAGGGAGCTTCCACCGTCACCCCCTCTGCGCTCCCGTTGTCCGCACCTTCACAGAACCAGGCGAAGAAGCCATCGAAACCGACAGCGATCCGAGTGGATCGGCACTCCGCCACCTCGTTGAGGGTGTGGTGGGGCAAGGTGCCGGGCGCGAAGAGTTACAAGGTGTACCGGCAGGTGAAGGGCAAGTGGAAGGTGGTGAAGACCACTTCGTCGCTGTCGTGGGTGAACAAGAAGCTCCCGAAACGGACCGTGCAGCGGTACCAGGTGGCCGCGTGCGCCGGGAAGAAGGGCCGTGGGCCGTGCAGCGCGAAGTCGAGTTCGGTGTATGCGACGACGTTCTCGTCGGCCAAGGACAAGAAGGTGAACGTCACAGCCATCAAGCTGGTGAACTTCCCCCGTGACGAACTGGGGCCTCACGACCGGTGGAGCTTCACGGTGGACTTGAAACCTGCTCGATGGGGTGAGCAGAAGCGGCAGACCGCGGCGTCGACGTCGTTGCGGATGGTCAGTTCGGATCCTTCGGTGGTGTCGGTGAGGTCGCCGGACTTGCCCATCCCGGATGGGGTGGGTGACCTTGTTGCGAAGAAGCCAGGTTCTGCGGTGATCACCGTGACAGCTCACAATGGTCTATCGGTGTCTGCTCGCGTGTACGTGAGGGACAGGGCATGCCCGGTCGTATTGCATGATCCGATCGAGGGCTGGATTCCGTCGACCTACGTCACGCCCTTGATCCGAACGCACGGAGCCAAGATCTGCGCTCTCACGCGGTATGTGATGACGCATCCCGCCGGTGGCGGAACAGTCACTCTCGACGCGCATGGCCAACTGGTGACCATAGGCGATCTACGGCTGCCCGACTGGCTCTGGGGCGCCGCGCGGGACATCCTTACCACCGGCTCGGCCTACCGGACAGAACTCCTGCTCACCGATGAGCGATCGTCGGTCTACCTGTACCTCAACGACATCCCCTGGCGCTCAGAAGGCTCCGAACGCGCCGCGCTCGACTACACACCGTACCTGTACGACTACTTCGGAAAGCCGCCAACGACTCACTGGAGCGCATGGACGGAAACCGGTGGGATCGTGCGATGGGACGCCGAGCCGTGATCGTCCGTCCGAGAGGTGGCTTCAGGTGAGCCGGAGATGGGACTCCTGCGATCCACAGGAACGGGAGTCGAGGCGTCGCCCCACGCCGGCCGGTCGAGCCGCTCGGTCGCCCGCAGGAGGAAGAGCCGGATGAGCCAGCGCCCATCGATCCCTGCCCGACCAAGGCCGAGCCTCGCGCACAGCCCTCGAGACAGTCCGCACAGTCCTCCTGGTGCGCCCCTGATCGCGGACCTGGACGGCGATCGATTCGCTCGACGCCGCGCGGTTCGCGCCGTGGTGCTGTTCGCCATCGTGGGTTTCGGTCTGGACTGGTTTCAGTGGGGGTACGACCCACCCGAGATCGCGCGGATCGAGTGGAGTTGGTGGTCGCTCGTTCCGTGCGAGCGGACCCCAACCTTCAGAATCGACCTCATTGTTCGCGAGGTGTGGGTCGGTTATCCCGACTGCCACGGCGGTGCGCCGGAGCCGCCACCGGGCGCACGGGTCGTGAACGGGTTCTGGCGGACCAAGACACTTTCCGATGCAGAGGTGGCGACCTTCCAGCAGAAGGTCAGGAGTGTCGGGCTCAACCGTTGGTCGAGTTCCTACCGCTCTTGGTGGTTCGTGGCAGAGAGCGGCATCCCGCGTTGGTCCGTGACCGTGACCTACATGAACGGGTCATCCATGGCTTCCCGCGGCTCCGGTGCTGTTCCGCACACATGGGAGCAGATGTCCGATCTGGTGTGGGAACTCACGGAATAGGCGGGGCCGAATGATGACCGATGCGTGTCAAACGAGTCTCGAAGAAGAGTCCGGGAGCGGGGTCTGGAGATGAGCCGCAAGTCCTCGATCGCCGATGGTAGTCCCATCTCGGTGGACGTCGATTTCCACCAGTTCTACGTCGGACCGCTCGACCTGAATGAAGCCGAGTACCAGTGGACAGCCGTGGCGGACGACGCGGTTCTGGTGCCTGCGCCGGATGGCCGCAGCTTCGCCGTGAGTACCGGGATCGCCACCGGCGACGTGTTCGTGGAAGTGAGGGACCGGGCTCCAGACGGGCCAGGCTGGGAGCACGATGCGATGGAGCTCTCGATCACGGAGCTCTGGTGCGCGGAGTCGTGGGGTGCGGGCAGCGAGCCGCTGTTCGCCCCGTTGCAGCCGGGGACACATCGCGTGGATGTCTATGCAAAGAACCGCGGACTCCATCCGGACGAGGCCATCCACGCGAAGCGGTCCGAGCGCGAGCGCTACGTCTCCGTGTTCACTCCGCTCGGCGATCCGCTGATGCAGCCGCCTGCCGCGACACTCCACGCCGACCTCGTCGCCCGACTCAGCCTGCAACCTGTCGCAGACGACTGAAAGGAGCCACCTGATGAACGCTTACGGGGTGAAAGCCCGATGCCTGGCGGCGGCGTTGATGCTGGGGCTGGCAACGGTCGTCAGCGTGGGACTGCCCAGCACCGTCGCTCACGCGGAACCAGCCTCGCGACAGGAGGTCGAGTTCCACACCGCCGGGAAGGGGGAGTACGTGCTTCCGCCGGGGGCGCGGAACGTGTTCGTTCAGGTGCATGGAGGCGATTCGGCGCGGCAACGATCGCCGGAGACGGATGGCGAGGTCGCGCCGTACTGCGAGAACGACCTCGTTCGCACGTCCTTCGGGGACGGTAGCTCTACGCCGAATGGCGTGTGGGGCGGGTGGAACAGCGACGACTGGGGGGACGTCTCGGGTGTGGTCTCCTTCACAGTGGGCGCGGGAGGCACGCGGGCGTCGCTGACCGACGCGGGCGGTCCTGGATCGAGCGCTGTGGGCGAGCCCTCTGTGGTGGCGCTGGACGGAGTGGGTTCACTCGTCGCTCCTGGCGGCCAGGACTCCGGCGTCTGCGCACAACCCTCGCTCGTGGGTGCCGCCGGCTCCGTCTCCATCTCCTACGAGTTGTTCTCCCCTGTCTCGCTCTCCCCGGCGGTCGCGGTCGAACTGGTGGGCCGGGATGCGACGGCTGACGACCGGTTCGAGTTCCAGGTGCGGCCCATCGGCACGCGGACCCAAGCCGCCGCCGCCGAGGGATCCGTCGTGCTGCCCGGTTCGTCGGCGTCGGCAGTGGGGCCGTTCTCGGAGTACCTCTGGGCGCCGGTTCCGTTCGGGGCGTTGGAGTTTCTCCGGCCCGGGACGTACAACTTCGCCGTCACACAGACCAACACCGGGGCGCTGCAGTCCGGCGTGTCGGCGGTGACGCACACCGCGACGTTCGCCGTGACCGTGACGTCCGATGCTGACGGGAAGCTGACCGCCACGCCGTCCTACGGCAGGGAGGGCCTACGGTTCACCGAGAGGTACGCCGAGGCCCGCGCCCGCGTCGATTTGACCGGCGCCATGGTGGTGAAGGCCGCCGACCCACGCGTGCCACTGCCGGTGCAAGGCGGGTTCAGCTATGGGATCGAGGCTGTGACAGCGGGGGCGCCGCTGCCGCCGGCCACCACGGCGGTGAACGATGCGGCGGGGCAGGTGACCTTCGGCGCCGTCGAGTTCGGCCCCGCGGACCTCGCGGGTGCTTCAGAGATCGGGAACGGCCTGGTGGCGAAGACGTTCGTGTACCGGGTGACTCAATCAGGAGAGGTCGCCGAAGTCACAAACGACACGAGCTCCACGCGGGAGTTCGGCGTGCGGGTGGTCCGGGACACCGGGACGGGGACCTTGACGGCGTCAACCAGCGCGGCGCCGTTGTTCGCCTTCGCGAACAGCTACACGCCTGCGGCTGCCGGCTTCACGCTGCCCCGGGTGTCACTGAGGATCGCAGGCTTCCCGTCGACCTCCGGACGGACGGCGCGAGTCGAGCTGAGTGCCGACGACCCGGCGACCAGCGCGGCGGTTGCGCGCGGTGAGGTGACAGGCAGTTCCCAGATGGCGAGCGTGAGCGCCGGTTCGGTTGCGGCGGCCCTCGACTTCGGCGACATCGCCTTCTCGCGTCCAGGCAGTTACTCGTTCCGGCTGGCGGAAGAGCCACCGCCGGACGTGGTGGCGTCCGACGGTACCTGCGTGTTCACGGTCGAGGTGGCCGATGACGGAAGTGGTCAGTTCGCCGCAACGCTCGGTTCAACCTCGCCCTCCGCCGACTGTTTCGCCCTGGAGAACACCTACGCCCCCCGGGCCGCGCAGTTGGCCCTTCGTGGAATCGTGTCGGTCGACATCGATCCGGCAGGCGCTGGCCTGATGCTGGGGGTCGGCGACATCGCGCCCGGCTACTCCTACACAGTGACCAGTGTGGGTGGGGCGCCACTGCCATCCGCATGCGGCAGCCCGTGCACGGTCGCCATGGACGCGGCAGGCAATGTCGATCTCGGGATGGTCGAGTTCGGCCGCGATCTGCTCGTTGGCGCGACGTCCGCGGACTTCACGTATCGGGTCACTCAGGCGGGTTCGCATCGCGGCGTGACGAACGACCCGACAGCGACCAGGCAGTTCACAGTGCGGGTGACCGAAGACCCCGAAGGCAGGCTGGCCGCGACACTGCAGCCCTCCGCCGACGGCGTCGCCTTCGCGTTCACCAACTCCTACTCGGTGCAGCCCGCCACCACAGCAGCGATCGACGCGAGCCTGCAAGTCAACGGTGCGGACGCCACCGGAAAGCTGTTCGACTTCGAGATCGTGGCCAGGGGCGCCGACACCGAGGCAGCAGTGTCTGCCGGCGACGTGACGCTACCCGCACGCGAGGAGGTCACCGGCGGCACCGACGGAACCGTCGTCCCGTTCGCCTTCAACGGCATCACCTTCACCCGGCCCGGCACGTTCTTCTTCACCGCCCGGCAATTGACCGCCTCGCTGCCTGCGGACTTCGGACCGCAGGTCGACGTGGTCGACTTCTCCGTCACCGCCACCGACAAGCTGGACGGCACGCTCCGCACGGTGCTCGATGTGCCTGCCGGCGGGCTGGCTTTCGTCGACGTGTCACCGGCAGGCACCCCGCCGACCGTCACCCCCGCACCGCCGCCGACTCGTCCTACGCCCGCGCCCGCGCACGTCACCGTCCCCGCCACCATGACGCTGGTAGGCCGCGACGCCCTCGCGGGAGAACAGGCCACCCTCACCATTCGAGCGGTCAATGGTGCCGCCACGGCCGGCGTCGATGCCGGCTCGATCCAGCTTCCTTCCGCCGCGACTGTCGCCCTGGGAGCCAACGGGGAGGCGGTTCCCGTCACCCTTGGCGACATTGAGTTCACCCAGCCCGGGCGCTACCAGTTCACCGTCTCCCGGATGGGTGGCTCGGCCACAGGAGTCTCAGGCCTGGTCGCCGCGGTGGCGTTCACCATCGATGTCACCGACAACGCGGACGGCACCATGACTGTCACGCTCCTCGCCCCACCCGACGGGCCGGCGCTCATCGACTCCTACGCCACGACGGCTCACCGGTTCCGGTTCGCTGGGCTGAAGTCAGTGGCACACGACCCTGAGGACGGTTCTCTCGACATGACCGCCACCGACCTCGCCGGTCGCTACACCTTCACGCTCGCCGCGCCCGCTGGGGCCCCGCTGCCGGACGGGTGCTCGACGGTGTGCGAGGCCGTCGGCGACTCCAACGGGGTCGTCGACTTCGGCAGCGTCGGCTACACGGTCGCCGACTTGGCGGGAAGCGCGTCCACGAGCTTCACCTACACGGTCAGCGAGTCCGGCTCGGCGCCGGGCGTGGTCGACGACCCTGCGTCGGTCAAGACGGTCGTGGTGACCCTGACCGACAACGAGGACGGCACCCTCACCATCGACGCCGACGACGGCAGTCCGGTGTTCTCGTTCACCAACACCTACACGCCGCAACCGGTGAGCGTCCCGTTGAAGGCATCGTGGACGATCCACGGCCGGGACATGGCGCCGGGGGAAACCGCCGCGTTCCAGGTGATCTCGGCAGACCCCTCGGATACCGGCATCACACTGCCCGCGATGTCTACCGTCGGCCGCGGCGTGGACGGCCAGCCGTCCCCGCTCTCCTTGGGAACCGCCATCATCTCCAAGCCGGGCCTCTACGAGCTCGTCGCGCGTGTCGTCAACGACGACCCGACCTGGGACGTGACGGCGGTCGCGTCCGAGTTCGCCTTCACCGTGGCGGTGACGGACACCGGCGACGGCACGCTGCAGGCCGCCACTCGGCTGCCGGACGGTGGCCTGGCGTTCACTGGCGAATCCGCCGAGACGGCGACGACCCAACTCGAAGTGACGGGCCTCGCGGTGCTCGACCTCGCGTCAGCCACGCTGGCTCCGTCATTCGAGGGCATCGCAGGGCAGTTCCAGTTCACGCTGACCGCCACCGAGCCGACCGCACCACTGCCGCTGTCAGCGAAGACGACCAGGAACGCCACCGGCGGCGGGCGGGCCAGCTTGGATGCTGCGGTGCCCATGCCACCGTCGGTGACAGCGACCAACGACGCTACGGGCGCCGTCAGGTTCGGGCCCGTCACCTTCACCAGCGCCGACCTCGGCGGCGCAACCTCGCGCACGTTCGGCTACCGGGTGACCCAGGCCGGCTGGACGGCCGGAGTCGACAACGATGCCGACGAGGTAACCGGAGTCGCGTTCACTATCACTGTCACGATCGACAGCGATGGGCGGCTCTCGCACACCACCAGCCCCGCCGGTGACCTGTTCGAGTTCACCAACACCTATGGGGTCGAACCGGTCAGTGCGGTCATCCAGGCCGAGAAGACGCTCAACGGACGCCTCCTGCAAGCCGATGAGTTCGAGTTCGCGCTCACCGGCGGCGACGGCAGCCGTCAAGGCGTCCGCCACGACGCGCAAGGTGTCGCCAACTTCGCGCCCATCGTCCTGACGGTGCCCGGCAAGTACTCCTACCTCATCGAGGAGGTGCCGGGCGACGACGCCGACATCGTCTACGACAGGCAGGCCACTCTCGTCATGCTCACCGCCACCGACGACGGAGCCGGCGGGCTCGACGTGTCAGCAGACCCATCGAGCATCGTCGCCTTCGTCAACCACTGTGTGGACATGGACGGCGCCCCGTACACGTGCGACCCGTCCGACGGCAGCCTGGCCTTCACCGGCGCCGCCGTGACGGGTCTGGTCGTCGTCGCAGGGCTGCTGATCTGCAGCGGTGTCTGGCTGACCCGCCGCCGGACGGCGACTGCGAACGGGAGTACGGCTGCCGGGAGTCGTGACGACAAGACATGAGGTTGCGTGCCTCTGTGGAGCCCGGCCGCGGGCGGGCGTCAGCGCAGGAGTTCGCGGGTGAAGCCCAGGTAGCGGGTGCCCTTCATGGAGACCGAGCCCTCGTCGCCGACGACGAGCAGGCCGTACTCGCTGGCGGGTACCTCGAGCTCGAAGCGCTCGCCGCTCGCCTGCTCGAAGGTGACGAGGTGCCGCTGGTGGATCGAGTCGCTGTGGAAGCTGGTGGTCATGGTGCCGTCGGCGGAGAGGGTGGGCTGGGTGGAGGCGCCGCCCGAGAGTTCGATCCGCTTGTCGGCGACCCTGGCGACGGCGCTCACCTCGGGAGCCGCGTTGTTGACGGCGCGCTGCCTGAGGCCGCGCACGACGGCGAGGACTATCAGGCCGATGACGACGACGAAGACGACGATGAACATGGTCTGCATCACCTGGAAGGTGGTGTCGAAGCCGTCGGTCATCGGGCCGAAATCGGGATCCATGCGGTCATCGTAAGGCGACCGCCCCCTTCCATGGGGAGGCTTACAGCCAGGAGACCAGCGGCGCCAGCAGCGAGTACCCCACGAACGCGGCGATGTCGAGCAGCGTGTGGGCGACGACGAACGGGCCGACCCGTTTGAACCTCAGGTAGAGCAGCCCGAAGACCGCCCCCATCACCAGGTTGCCGACGAAGCTGCCGAAGCCCTGGTAGAGGTGGTACGAGCCCCTGATGAGCGCACTGGCCAGGACGATCACCCACGGCTTCCACAGCAGCGCCTTCGCCCTGTTGAAGAAGAAGCCGATCATGACGACCTCCTCCAGCACGCCGTTCATGGCGGCGAGGCCGACGTAGGCAGGGATCGTCCACCACTGGGCCGTCAGGTTCGCCGGCTGGATCTGCGTGTTGTACCCCAGCACCCACGCCAGGTAATAGAGGGCGAGGCCGGGGATCCCGATGCCCGCGAACAGCAGCGAGCCCCAGCCGAGGTCGAAGCCCGGACGCCTGAGGTCGAAGCCGATCGAGCGGCGCTGGCCCGCCAGGTGCAGCAGATACAGCGCGATCAGGGCCGGCACGACGGGGAAGACGATCCCGGCCACCTGGTACAGCAGGTCGAGCCACGGACGATCGGGAGTCACCGACTGGTTCATCTGCGTCGTCTGCTGGTTCAGCGGCGCCTGGTAGGTGAGCTTGTTGACCAGGGAGAGGATCGAGTACACGGCCGACTGCCCGAGCGAGACGCCCAGGACGAGCAGCAGGTCCAGCCCCGGACGCTGGGCCGACGGCAGCGTTCCTGTCACTTTCTGGGTGCCGGACGCCGCGGCGTCGGCCGCCGCGGGATCGCCGGGCGAGAGCGCCACGGGCCGGGCAGTCCCCGCGATGTCGCTCATCGAGCCGCCCCGCCGGATTCGACGTCGAGCCTGAAGGCCGGCAGCCGCCTGGTCTGCTCGGCGGGCTCGGAGTGGTGGCTGAAGTGGGTCCTGGTGAACTCCAGCGCGCGGCCCAGCAGGCGCATGCGCTCCTCGCTGCTCTCGGCGCTCTTCGTGCTGACCTCGAGCACTATCTGCCCTCCGTACCTGTTGCTCGCCAGTTCTGCCAGCACCTCGTCCGCGCGCTGGTTGCCGAAGCCCGGCAGCAGGTGCTCATCCGCCTTGCCGCCCAGCCCGTCGGTGAGATGGACGTGCGCCAGCCTGTCGCCCCACGAGCGGATGAGGTCCAGCGCCTGGCGCCGCGACGTGGCGGCGTGCGACAGGTCGAGCGTGAGGTGGTCGACGTCGAGCTCGGAAGGGTCCCAGCTCGGCGCGTACGCCCTCAGGTCGGCGCCGCCGGGACCGCGCCACGGGTACATGTTCTCGATGGCGAAGACGACGCCGGTGGAGTGTTCGAGCTGCCTGATGCCGGCGGTGAAGGTCGAGGCGTAGCTGCGCTGCCAGCGGAACGGCGGGTGGACGACGACGACCGACGCGCCGACCCTGGTCGCGGCGTCGGCCGAGCGGTTCAGCTTGTCCCACGGCTCGACTCCCCACGTCCGCTGCGTGAGCAACAGGGTGGGGGCGTGGATGGCGGAGATCGGGAGCTCGTAGTAGTCGCGCAGCCTCAGCAGCTCATCGACGTCGGACGAGGCGGCGTCCATGCCCACCATGACTTCGATCGTGTCGTAGCCGAGGG
Source organism: Actinomycetes bacterium (assembly GCA_023387135.1). Taxonomy (GTDB): domain Bacteria; phylum Actinomycetota; class Actinomycetes; order Propionibacteriales; family Propionibacteriaceae; genus Propionicimonas. Next base: position 11,760 of record JAEWIK010000348.1, read on the forward strand.
CGCGTCCGAGGGCGAAAGCGCGCGCAGTCCCCTCCGGATACACCGAGGACGTCGACAACCCGATCAGCGACTCACCCCGGACAAATGGCACCCGTCCATCGTAAACGGCGAACCTGAGGCACCCGCCGCCGCCCAGGGACCGCTCCGCGTCCCCCCTCGCCGGTCCCCGTGGTCGTCACCGGCCGAGGAGGGGCGAGCCCGACAGGGTGTATCTCCCGATTAGGAGTCTCAGTCGTGGTTGACCAGAATGGGCCCATGCATGTCGATCACGTAACCTTCGCGGTCGGGCCGTCCGGTCTTCAGGCTGAAGCAGCACGACTGGGCGAGCTCCTCGGCGAACGGCTGAAGGACGGCGGCTTCCACCCCCGCTTCGGTACCCGCAACCACATCCTGCCGCTGGCCGGCGGACGCTATCTCGAAGTCGTCGAGGTGCTCGAACACCCCGCGGCCGAGAAGGCACCCTTCGGACAGGCGGTGCGCGCCCGCTCGGAGCTGGGCGGCGGTTGGCTCGGCTGGGTGGTGTCGGTCGACGATATCGCGCCCTTCGAGCAGCGCCTCGAACGCCAGGCCGTGCCGGGTATGCGTCACTTCCCCGACGGCCGCAGGCTCGAATGGGAGCAGATCGGCGTCAAGGGACTGCTCGCCGACCCGCAACTGCCCTTCTTCATCCACTGGCTGTCGGAGCACGAGCTCCAGCCGCAGGCTCTCGGCGGCGACATCGAACTCGTCGAACTCGAGATCGCCGGCACCCGTTCCAGGGTCGAGGAGTGGCTCGGTGAGTCGCTCGACGACACGTTCGACGGCGTGAAGCTGAGCTTCACCTCGCCGAACGGCCAGCCCGGCCTGCAGGCAGTGATCTTCGACACCCCGAACGGGCTCGTCAGGATCTGACTCCCGGCGGCAACCGCCGCCCCCGGGTCACCACAGCGGGTGGATGTCGGCCCGCAGTCGCTCGTCGTACACCTCGCGCACGCGGGCGTCGAAGGCTTCGAGGTCGAAGCCCCCGTCTAGCAGCGCGGCGGCCGCGGCGTTGGCCTCCGCCTGGCGGGGATTGCGGGCGCCCGGGATGACGCTCGTCACGCCCGGCTGGGCGGCGATCCACGCCAGCGTCGCCGCGGGCAGCGGCACGTCGGACGGCAGCACCTCGGCCAGCTCCGCGGCGGCGGCCACCCCGACCTCGAAGTCGACGCCCGAGAACGTCTCTCCGCGATCGAACGCCTCGCCGTGCCGGTTGTAGGTGCGGTGGTCGCTGGCGTCGAAGACAGTGGAGGACGTGTAGCGACCGGACAGCAGCCCCGAGGCGAGCGGGACGCGCGCGAACACTGCCACGTCCGCCGCCTGCGCGGCCGGCAGCACCTCGTCCAGCGGCTTCAGGCGGAACGGGTTGAGGATGATCTGGATGTTCGTGACGCCGCGTTCGATGGCAGCCAGCGCCTGTTCGCAGGTCTCGACAGAGATGCCGTACGCGGCGATCGACCCGTCCGCCACCAGTTCGTCGAGGGCGTCGTAGGTGGCCTGGGACGTGATGACCGCGGTGGGAGGGCAGTGCAACTGCACCAGATCGAGCGTGGAGACGCCGAGGTTGGCCCGCGACCTGTCGTTCCAGGCCCTGAAGTTCTCGGGGTTGTAGTTCTCGGGGAGTTGCTCGGCCCGCCTGCCCATCTTGGTCGCCACGACGACGCCGGCGCCCGCGGCGGTCCTGGTGAACTCGCCGATGAAGCTCTCCGAACGGCCGTCGCCGTACACGTCCGCGGTGTCGAAGAGGGTGACGTCCTGCGCGGCCGCCGCACCGAGAACCGCCAGCGCGTCGTCGGCGGTGACGTCGCCCCAGTCGGTTCCGAGTTGCCAGGTGCCGAGGCCGATGACAGACACCTGTCGACCCGTCCTGCCGAGTGGTCGTTGCTGCATCACATGCTCCTTCGTTCGTGCGAGTGGCTGGCGGGGAGACCGCGGAAGCCCCTTAGCGGTGGGCGATCGTCGAGCCCCTGATGACGAGCTTCACAGGCGTGTACCGGGTGCCCTGGGACGGCACCTTCGACTCGTCCATGGCGAGGAACAGGCTGCGCGCCGCCTCGCGTCCCAGTTGCTCGAGGTTGGGATCGATGCTCGTCAGCTCCGGCCGGGAGTTGGTGGTCAGCACCTCCCAGTTGTCGTAGCCGATCACCGCGACGTCCTGCGGCACGCGCTTGCCCAGGTCGCGCAAAGTGTCGAGGACGCCTCGGGCGATCTGGTCGGAGCCTGCCACGATGCCGTCGACGTCGGGGTGCTGGGCCAGCAACAGCGCCGCGGCGTCCCGCCCCCACTGCTCGGTCCACGTCGAGAACATGACGTCGCCCCGCAGCTCCAGCCCCGACTCGGCCAGCAGGGACTGGATCCCGCGTGCGCGGTCCTGAGCGGCGGCATAGGAAGGGTCGCCGGTGATGTGACCGATGGCCCGGCGCCCGCAGTCGAGCAGGTGCTGCAGCGCCATCCTTCCGCCGGCCTCGTTGTCGGGAGTCAGCGACAGGTCCGAAGGGTCCTCGCTGGGGGCGTACGCGTACACCACCGGCACCGGGAGGTCGTGGCCGAGCGAGGGACGGGGGTCGGTCTGGCGTCCCACGACGATGATGCCGTCCACCCGCCTGGTGAGCAGCGCCCGCAGGTGGTGCTGCTCGCGGATCGTGTCGCCCCGGGCGTCGCACAGGAACACGTTGACCTGCCCCGCCCCGAAGGCGTCCTCGGCACCCATGAGGATGGGCAGCACGAACCTGCCCTCGAGGTCGCTGGTGAGCAGCCCGACGGTTCCCGACCTGCCTGCCAGCAGCCCGCGGGCGAGCTCGTTGGGGGTGAACCCCAGCCGCCGCACGACATCGAGCACCCTGTCCCTGGTGGAACTGGACACGCCTTCGCGGGAGTTGATCGCCTTCGACGCCGTCGCCACCGAGACCCCGGCGAGCTGCGCCACATCCTGCAGCGTGACCTTCCGTGGCCCAGTGGACATGACCCTCCGTCCGGTAGTGGTGGCCGGTTCAGTGCGAAACCCTTTTCGGAGTGACTCTACAGCGCCCCGCCGCCTGAGCCTGAAAGGCTCTTCCGCGCCACCGCGGGCTCGGCCGCCCCGCCCCGGAGACCGGCCGGCTACAGCAGCGTCGGCAGCCAGACGCGCATCGAGCTTGGGCCCCGATTCCCCCACCGTTGGTAGGGGACGAGGCGCGCCGTCACGGGTTGCCCCCAGCCGACCGGCGCGCCGTCGCCGTACGGCCAGGCAGCCGGCTCGGCGGCGAGCAGCCTGCCGC
>JAEWIK010000003.1 GCA_023387135.1 Actinomycetes bacterium
GGGTACGGCCGCGCCCAGAAGTTCGCCCCCGAGCCGCACCTGCGGCGTCCGCTCCCCGCCGAGAGCTGGACGATCTGGAAGGGAGAGGACTGGATCTCGCTGCAGTTGCACCGCGGCTGGAGCAACATCGCCTCGCCCGAAGCTCTCGTCCGTACCGAGGTGCAGCACGCGGCCGGCTACTACGACCCCGAACTCAAGCACACCCACGACATGGAGATGTGGCTGCGGATCGCCGCCCTGTCGGACATCGGGCACATCAACGGCGTCGACCAGGCCTACTACCGGCGCCACCCGGTGAGCTACTCCAGGCAGTTCAGCGTCTTCGAGGACATCGAGGAACGCTGGACCGCCTACAGCCAGTTCCTCGTCACCTGGCAACGGACAGATCTCGCGGGGAACCTCCGCGGCGTCGTGCGCAGGCAACTGGCCGACGAGGCGCTGTTCGACCTGCTGCAGACCATGGAGCACGACGAGGTCGACGACCAGACGATCGACGCCGCGCTGCAACTCGCCAGGGACATCGACCCCCAGGTGGTGGACCGCGGCCAGTGGCAGGACGTGGCCGCCCGGCGCGAGGGCAGGCGGCCGGACGGCCTCGACGGCCTCGCCCGTACCGGCGTGCGTGAGCTGGCGTTCCGCGCCCGCTGGCACCGCTTCCGCAAGTACCGCTACCTGGGCTGACCCCCGCGGGCCACTGCCTCCCGGTAGAGCTCTTCGACGAACTCCACGCGCCTGTCCCACAGGCCGATGCTCTCGACCCGCGCGCGGGCGGCGCTGCCCAGTTCGCGGCGACGGACGGGGTCGGCGGCCAGTTGCGACACCGCGTCGGCCAGTTCCCGCGCGTACTGGACGGGTTCCCTCGCCGGCACCCTGACGCCGCTCGCGTCGTCGACCGACGACGCCGGCCCTCCCCTGTCGCACACGATGCAGGGCAGGCCGTGGGACATGGCCTCCACGACAACGATGCCTCCGGCCTCGCGGTAGCTGGGGAAGAAGAAGATGTCGGCGGCGTCGTAGAAGCCCGCCACCTCCTCGTGGTGCACCCTGCCGTGGAAGGTGACTGCGCCGCCCAGGCCGAGTTCGGCGACCAGCGCCTCGCACGCCTGCCTGTCGTAGCCCTCGCCGACGATGTCGAGCGTGGCGAGCCCGGGCGGCAGCAGGCCGAGCGCGCGGACAGCGTCCCGGACCCCCTTCGTACGGATCACGCGACCGACGAAGAGGAGCTTGACCCCGCGCGTCCTGTCGCTGCCGGGGGCGGGTACCGGCAGTTCCTCGACGCCGATGTCACTCAACACGCGGAAGTCGCGCACCGGGATGTCGCCGAGCAGGTCCCTGACGTAGCCAGCGATCCCCAGCACGCACGCGGCGTCGGCGAACGTCCTCCGCAGCCCGGGGTCGTGCCGCAGCCTGAAGCCGTCGAGAGCCCTAAGGCCGGTGAACCACGGCGCTCCGCCCTCCTCCGCGGCGAACGCCGGCGGCGAGCTGAGGCTGCCCCCCACCGGTCCTATCAGGTACGGGATGCCGAGGCCGGCCAGCGGCGACGAGTAGCGCAGCGACACCGGGCTCAGGTGGTGGGCGACGTCGAACCGCTCGCCGGCAGCCAGGGCGTCCTTGATCCAGCGGCGGGCGCGCCAAGCGAACGGGAGGTAGCCGGGCTTCAGCATCGCGTTGAAGCGCTCATTGCGTCCCACCAGCGGCGGCTCCCGCCACTCCACGACGCGGGCGTCCGGCACCTGCGGCGCGAGCGGACGCCCGGTGCGCTGGTAGTAGCTCAGGACCGTGACGTCGTGGCGGGCTGCCAGCCTGTTCACCCACTGGTAGGAGATCCATGACTCCCCGACCGCGTCCCTGTCGCTCAGCGGGGAGACGAGCAGCAGCTTCACGGCGTGCACTCCAGCGGCGCGACAGAGGCCAGCGTGCCGTCGGCCTTCTCGGTGACCACCTCGTTGCCCTCGCCCCACTCGACGTCGTCGCAACTCGTCACCCGCATCGGTCCGTACTCCCAGGAGTCGGCCACGATCTTCAGGCCCTGTACCGAGCCCGGGGTCTCCAGCCTGAAGCCGAAACCTCCACCCTCGATCAGCACGTTGTCGATGTGGGCCTCGGTGTTCTTCTGGTTCGGGTAGAAGAACGGCGAGTTGCCGACGCATCCTTCCTTGCCGCCCAGCACGACCCTGGTGTTGCGGACGGTCAGGCTGGGCGCGAAGTAGCCCTGGATGCCGTCGCCGTGCCAGGAGTCGCCGTGGCAGCCGTCGGCAGGCTCGACGTGGATCCACGAGTCCTCGATGAGGACGGGATCGCACCCGAAGTCGTAGCCGCTGGCCCGGAAGCCCTCCGACGGGCCGTCGATCTTCACGCGCGTCGCCGTGTAGCCGCCCGCCTCGACCGCCGGCTGGGCGATGTCGGCGTCGCCGCGCAGGATCGTCGAGTCCTCGATGACCAGTCCGTTGAAGCACTGGTGGTTCCAGACGTTCGAGACGCGCGCGTTGACGAGTTCGACCCTGCGCAGCGTGACGTTGTCCGCCCTGATGTAGAGCACTCCCCCGGTCAGCCTGGCGTCCTCGACGACGGTCCCCGGCTTGTCGATCACGAAGTCGCCGGATCGTTCGAGCGCGGGTTGCCAGCCGTCCGGGACGCCGGTGGTGTCGGCGGTCGGGAACTCACCCTCGGCAGGCTGCGAGGTCTCCGCCGGCGTGGGCGTGTCGGTCGGGGTGGGCGCGGGCGCCGCCGCCGGCGTGCTGGCGGTGGGAGTGAGGGTCACGTCGGGTTCTGGCGCGCCGCACGAGGTCAGAGCGACCGCCGCCGCCATGGTGAGCAGCACCAGGCGGCGACGGACGTGGATCTGTGCAAGGCGTCGGTGTCTCGGCATCGGCCCCCCTCGAAGCGATGCCCCCACTATAGGGAGGCCGCGCCGAGCTTCGGAAGCGACGCCGGACGCGTCAGCCGCAGGGCAGGGACGCGAGCTTGGAGAGGGTGCCGTCGGAGTTGATCCGCACCACCTCGTTGCCCGAACCCCAGGTGCCGCTGCACGCGTTGCGGTAGATCGGCCCCCAGCGGTAGCCGTCGGCGACGATCTTCAGGCCGGACACCGTCCCCGGCATGCCGAGCGAGAAGGTGAAGCCGCCGCCCTTCATGAGGACGTTGTCGATCACTACCCTGCCGTTGTTCTGCTGGTTGACCTGGTAGAAGAACACGTTGTTGCCGTAGCAGAGCCCGATGTTGTTCATGATCAGGGTGCTGTTGCGCACCGTGACGTCCGAACCGCCGTACCCCTGCACGACATCGCCGTGCCACGCCGACGCGTTGGCCTGGCAGCTTGCCACGGTGAGCGCGTCGCCGATGCCCGCGTAGGGCTTGATGTTGGCGTACGAGTCCTGGATGACGACGTCACCGCAGGGCCCGGCGCGGAAACCCTCCGACGGCCCGTCGATCTTCACCCTGACGGCCGTGTAGCCGCCGTCCTGGATGGCGGGCAGCCCGATGTCTCCCACCTTGCGCAGCACCGAGGTGTCCTCGATGCGCAGGTTGCTCACGCAACCTCGCGCCCGGTTGTTGATCTGGCCGTCGATGACCTCCACGCGCCGGATGGTGACGTTGTCGGCGATCACGTTGAGGTCACCGGTGATCCGCAGGTCCTGCACGACGGCGCCCGCCTTGGTGACTGTGTAGTCGCCCGAGACCGTACGCACCGGCTTCCAGCCCGAGCGCACGCCTGTCGTCCCCGCCGACGGGAAGCCCTTCGCCGACGCGGCCGTCTTCCGCTGGAAGGTGACGTCCACCCAGTACTGGGCCTTGGTCGTCGTCGTGGGGTGGGCGACCTTGCTCGTGGAGCGGTAGACGCCCGACCTAGTCGTCGAGCGCAGCTTCAGGGCGGCGTTCTTGGTCTTCTTCGGCTGCTTGGCGGTCTTGGCGTACCTGCCGCCCTTGGGGATGTGCAGCGAGACAGTGAGCTTCTGCCCCTTCTTGACGTTGACCGCCTTGCTGAACCTGGCGGTCTGCCAGCCGGAGGAAGTCTCGCTCCTGAAGGTGACGCTCGCGAGCTTCTTGCCCTTCGAGTTCCACAGCGTGCCGGTGTGCGTTCCCTTCATGCCGGCGACCTTGTAGAAGCGGACGCCGGTGATCTTGCCGGTGGCGTTCGCGGTGAACCGCGTGCCCACCTCCATGGCGCGGGAGTTCTTGACCTGCTTGACGGCCTTGGGCTTGGAGGTGCCCCACATCGTGATGGTGGAGGCGGCCTCTGCGGTCGCCGACGGCATCGCGGTCGTCAGGCC
>JAEWIK010000011.1 GCA_023387135.1 Actinomycetes bacterium
CGACAACCAGTGGCCGCTGCCCTTCCACATCCACCAGCGGGACGAGCACGCGGCGCTGGTCGGCAAGCTCGGCAAGCCCGAGGCCTACTACTTCCCGCCCCAGTACAACAACCACCCGGGGATGTTCCCCTACACGTTCTTCGGCCTGCACCCCGAGACCACCCGCCAACAGCTCCTCGACAAGCTCGAACTGTTCCTCAAGGGCGGCGACAACAGGATCACCGACCTGTCGAAGGCCTACGCCATCACGCCCGGCACCGGCTGGGACGTGCCGCCGGGCGTGCTGCACGCCCCGGCGTCCATGTGCACCTACGAGCCGCAGCGCGCGAGTGACGTCTTCGCCATGACCGAGTCGTGGTCGAACAACCGCGAGGTGCCCGACGAGCTGCTGTGGAAGGACATCCCGCAGGACAAGTGGGGCGACCTCGACTTCGTCGTGGAGATCGTGGACTGGGAGAAGAACGCCGACCCGGAGTTCTGGAGCCACCGCTTCTCCCCCGCCCTCGAGACCTCCGCCAGCGAGGCCGCCGGGGGACGCGCCTACCGCGAGAAGTGGATCACCTACAGGTCCACCGCCTTCAGCGCGAAGGAGCTCACCGTGTTCCCGGGCGGCTCGGTGACCGTGGCCGACAGCGAAGCGTACGGCTTCATCGCTGTGGACGGCTCGGGCACCGTCAACGGCCAGGTCGTGAGCGCGATCTCCTCGATCCGCTACGGGCAGTTCTCCCATGACGAGTACTTCGTGACCGCCTCCGCCGCCAGGGACGGCGTGACCATCGTGAACACCCACCCCAGCGCCGACCTCGTCCTGCTCAAGCACTTCGGGCCGGGCAACTCCGAGCTGGCGTCCGACACCGGCGCCGTCGCGGCAGCACGCGCATGACCGTCACCACCAACGTCTTCGGCAGGGCGGTCGACGAACTGCCCCGCTGGGTCGGCTCGCAGGGCCAGGTCGCGCGGATCGACCGATTCATTGAAGCGGAAGGGCCCGCCAGGGGCGCCCGCAGGTTCCGGCTGGTGACCGGCGGCGGCCTCGAGGTGGAGTTGCACCCCGACAGGGCGCTCGACCTCGGGCAGGTCACCTGGCGCGGGGTCCCGCTGGCGTGGATGTCGCCGACGGGCTTGCCGTCGCCCTGGCTCGCCGAGCACACCGGCAGGGGCTGGCTGCGCGGCTTCGGCGGCGGCCTGCTCGCCACCTGCGGCCTCGACACCTTCGGGCCTTCCACCGAACTCGACGGCGTCGAGTACCCCATGCACGGGCGGATCGGCTCGATCCCGGTCTCCGTCACCAGGGCGGGCATCGAGGACGACCAGCTCGTCATCGCGGGGACCGCGCGGCAGGCCGTCGTGTTCGGCGAGGACCTCGTCCTCGAACGCACGTGGTCGGCTCCGCTGGGTGGCAACGTCCTCAGGCTGCGCGACACCGTCAGGAACGCCGGTCACGTCCCCACCGGCCACATGGTGCTGTACCACGTCAACGTCGGCTGGCCCCTGCTGGACGAGGGAGCGAGCCTCGACATCCCCTCCCGCGAGGTGGTCCCCCGGGACGCCGACGCCCGCAGCGGTGCGGGCCGCTGGCACCAGATCGAGGCGCCGCAGTCCGGCTATCGCGAGCAGGTGTTCGGCCACGACTTCGACGACCGGCGCACGGCGCGGGTGGCGATCGACAACCCCGCCATCAACACCAGGCTCGAACTCCACTTCGACACCCACACCCTGCCCGGCATGCACCAGTGGAAGATGAGCGGCGAAGGCCACTACGTCATGGGGCTCGAGCCCGTGAACGTCAACAGCTTCGCCGGCCGCGCCGGCACCCAGGCCGCCGGCATCCTCCCCACCCTCGCCCCGGGCGCGGCGGTGTCCTATGCCATCGATTTCGTCCTGTCGGACTCGCTCGTAGGGAGCCAGCTGTGACAACTCCTCCCGTCCTCGCCATGAAGGGGATCACCAAGTCCTTCCCCGGAGTCAGGGCGCTCACCGAGGTCGACTTCGACGTCGAGGCCGGTGAGGTGCACTCGGTCGTCGGGGAGAACGGCGCCGGCAAGTCCACCCTGATGAAGATCCTCAACGGGCTGTACGAGCCCGACCAGGGCAGCATCGAGGTGAACGGCGAGGAGGTCCGCCTCGGCGGGCCCGACGACGCCCGTCGCCACGGCATCGGCATGGTGTACCAGGAGCTGAACCTCGTCCCCGACCTGTCGGTGGCGGAGAACATCACCCTCGGCGCCATGCCCCGCAGCGGACCCTTCGTCGACCAGCGGCGGATCACCCAGGACGCCAGGCGCGTCCTCGACGTCCTGCAGACCGGCATCGACCCCCGCGCGCGTGTCGGCGGCCTCTCCATCAGCCAACAGCAACTCGTCGAGATCGCCAAGGTCGTCCTCACCGGGCCGCGCATCGTCGTCTTCGACGAACCCACCTCCTCGCTGGGCGAGAAGGAGACCCAGGTGCTGTTCGGGGTGATCGACAGGATGCGCTCCCAAGGCATCGCGATCATCTACATCAGCCACCGCCTCAAGGAGGTCATGGCGATCAGCGACAGGGTCACGGTGCTCCGGGACGGCCGCCGCATCGAGACCCGCAGGATCGACGGCATCCGTCCGCACGAGATCGTCAAGCTGATGGTCGGACGCGAGCTCAGCGAGATGTTCCCCAAGCTCGACCTCGAACCCGGCAGGACGGTGCTCGCCGTCGACTCGATCTCGGCCGAGGGCAGGTTCGCCGACATCAGCGTGGACGTCAGGGAGCGCGAGATCGTGGGGCTGGCGGGCCTCGTCGGGTCGGGACGCACCGAGGTCGCGCGCGCGATCTTCGGGCTGGACGGCATCGACTCGGGCACGATCACCCTCAACGGCAAGCCCGTGAAGGGACGGGGTCCGCGCCGGCGGGCCGCGGCCGGGATCGCCCTGGTCCCCGAGGACCGCAAGCTCCAGGGCATCATCCCCGACCTCTCGGTACGGGAGAACGTGACCCTGTCGATCATCACGAGGATGACCAACGCCCTGCTGGTGTTCCTGCGGCGTGAGCGGGCAGTCGTCCGCGACATCACGGCGCGGCTGAAGGTCAATCCGCCGCTGATCGAGCGGCCGATCGGCGCCTTCAGCGGCGGCAACCAGCAGAAGGTCGTCCTCGGCAAGTGGCTGCTCAGCAAGCCCGCCGTCCTCATCCTCGACGAGCCGACGCGCGGCATCGACGTCGGAGCGAAGGCCGACATCCACCACATCATCGGAGAGTTCGCCGCCGAGGGCGGCGCCGTCCTGATGATCAGCTCGGAGCTACCCGAACTGCTCGCCGTCTGCGACAGGATCTTCGTCCTGCACGAGGGCGAAGTGGTAGCCGAGATCCCCCGATCCGACGCCACCGAGGAGAGCGTGATGCACGCCGCCACCGGGCAGGTGCTGGCATGAGCACCGCCACAGCAACAGCCGAACCGACGATCCCCGCGGCTCCCCGCTACTCGCAGGCGAGCACCTGGTTCACCAGGCTCAGCGTGCCGATAGCGCTGGTGGTCATCCTCGTGATCGGCGCGCTGACCTCGCCGCAGTTCCTCACTGCCGGCAACCTCGTCAACGTCCTCAACGCGAACGCGACGGTGGGCCTGGTGGCCCTCGGCGTGGCGTTCATCGCCGTCGCCGGCGGGATGGCCGACCTCTCCATCCCCGCGCTGATCGCCCTCGGCGGGCTGATCTCGCTCGGCGGCGCTCCCGTCCTGGGGGTCGTGGGGGCACCGCTGGCGGGCCTCCTCATCGCCACCGCCGGCGGCTTCGTCAACGGCCTGCTGGTCGGCTACCTGCGCATCAACCCGATCATCGCGACCCTCGGCACCGGCTCGGTGCTGCTCGGGGTCAGCCAGCTCGTCACCGGCGGCGGCATCCTCTACGCCCAGCCCACCGCGCTGGCCGACTTCGTGTCGGGCTCCCGCCTCGGGGTCCCGG
>JAEWIK010000052.1 GCA_023387135.1 Actinomycetes bacterium
GGCGACGTGGCGCTCTCGCTCGGCCACAAGCTGCCCAACGCCGAGGTCGTGGTGGTCACCACCCCGCAGCAGGCGTCGGCCGAGGTCGCCGAACGTGCTGGCACGATGGCGTCGATGCTCGAACAGAAGGTCATCGGCGTGGTCGAGAACATGGCGTACCTCGAGGTCGCCTGCCCCGACTGCGGCAAGCAGCACCGGGTGAACGTGTTCGGCGAGGGCGGCGGCGAGTCTGTCGCGCAGACCCTGACCGAGCGCCTCGGCTACGAGATCCCGCTGCTCGCCGAGGTGCCGATGGACCCGGACATGGCGGCAGGCGGCGACGTCGGAGTGCCGCTGGTGGCGACGAACCCCGCCCATCCCGCCTCGATCGCCCTCGATGCCGTGGCCGAGAGGTTGGCTGCCCGCCGCCTCAGCCTCGCCGGGCGCAAGCTGGGCCTCACCCCTGTCGGCTGACGCGGGCCGGTCGCGCTCATCCGAGCCCGGCGGGGCACCACTGTGCGTTCGCTGTCAGCGTGTCCGATTGAGCGCGGCACCGAATAGGGTGGACGCGTGACTCGAACAAGGCGCACGGTGCTCGCCGTCCCAGGCTCGTCGGACAGGTTCATCGCCAAGGCCCGGACGCTGGACGTCGACGCGCTCTTCCTCGACCTGGAGGACGCGGTGGCCCCGGCGGTGAAGGTCGAGTCGCGCGCACGCATCGTGGACGCGCTCAACACCGGTGAGTTCGCCGCCCCGCTGCTGACGGTGAGGGTGAACGGCTGGGAGAGCCCCTGGACGTACGCCGACGTCATCGAGGTGGTGCAGGGAGCGGGCGCCAGGATCGACGCCCTCGTCCTGCCCAAGACCCAGTCGGCCGCCCAGGTGCAGGCGCTTGACCTGCTGCTCGGCCAGGTCGAGCACGCCGCGGGACTGCCGGTCGGCAGGATCGGGCTGGAGGTGCAGATCGAGGACGCCGTCGGGCTGATGCACGTCAACGAGATCGCCGCCGCGAGCCCGCGCCTGCAGACGCTCGTCTTCGGTCCCGGCGACTTCATGGCCAGCCTCGGCATGGGCGGCCTCAACGTCGGAGCGCAGCCGGCCGGTTATCCCGCCGACGCCTTCCACCACGTCCTGATGTCGATCCTCGTGGCCGCTCGGGCCCACGGCTTGCAGGCCATCGACGGCCCCTTCGTGGCGATCCGTGACGTGGAGGGGTTCAAGCGCTCCGCCGAACTCAGCGCCGCTCTCGGCTACGACGGCAAGTGGGTGCTGCACCCCGCGCAGGTCGAGGCGGGGAACGAGATCTTCTCCCCGAAGCCTGCCGACTTCGAGCGCGCGCTGCGCATTCAGCAGGCTTACGCAGACGCGACCGCTGTCGCAGGCGGTGCGGTAGGTGCCATCGTGGTCGATGACGAGATGGTGGACGAGGCGGGCGTGAAGCTCGCTGCGGCGATCATGGCGCGGGGTCGTGCAGCAGGAATGGGGAGCGACAGGGTTCCGGCGTCCGGCTCGACGCCGGGCACCGTGCAGGACAGGCAGGTTCACTCACACGAGGAGATGGCAGGACGATGAGTCAACAGTCACCGAGGCTCGCGAACCTCTTCAAGCTCGAATACCCGCAGTCGGTGGGGACCTTCACCACCTATGAGGAGGCTCAGAAGGCGGTCGACTTCCTGTCGGACGCGCACTTCCCCGTCGAGAACCTCGCCATCGTCGGCACCGACCTGCGCTCCATCGAGCGCGTGCTGGGCCGGCGCACCTGGGGCACTGTGATCGGCCAGGGCGTCCAGAGCGGGCTGTCCACCGGCCTGATGGTCGCCTTCCTGATGTGGCTCTTCGTGCCCGCGGCGAACTTCATCGTCGTGCTGCTCTCCGCGCTGGGCATCGGCATCCTGATCGGGATCGTCTTCGCCGCCCTCGGCTACTGGATGAGCCAGGGCAAGCGCGACTTCACGTCGGTCAGCCAGACGGTGGCCACGCGGTACGAGTTGCTGAGCGAGCACAAGGTGGCGTCGCAGGCGAAGGAGTTGCTCGCGCAGCTTCCCGGCGTCCGGGCCGCCCAGTTCGATCCGCGCACCCCGCCGCAGGCCGCCTACCCGCAGCAGCCCGCCGCCTACCCGCCGCCGTCCGGCTACCCGCAGCCGCAGCCCGGCTACCCGCAGGCGCAGCCCGCCTACCCGCCGACCCAGCCGCCGTCCGGCTACCCGGGTGCCGGCTACCCCTACCCGCCGTCCGGCGGTTACTACGGACCGCCGCCGCAGCAGGCGGGCACCCCGACCTCCAGCGCGACCCCGTCGGCCCCCGACGAGAACCGGCAGCCCTGACAGGCACGCGCCCGAATTGCACGAGCCCGCCGCGACCACAGGTCCGGCGGGCTCGTCGTCTGTCGCGTCAGCCCTCGGCCATCTGGCCCGCGAGGAATTCCGCGTAGGCGGGAAGGTCGAGCTGGCCCGATCCCGAGACCCCGATCACGATCACGGGGGAGTCGCCGGAGTCCGCCGCCGCCCGCGCCTGCCTGAGGGCGCCGGCGATCGCGTGGTTCGACTCGGACGCCGGGACGATGCCCTCGGCGCGGGCGAACAGCACGCCCGCCTCGAACGCCTCGAGCTGGGGAACCGCGATGGCGTCCAGCAGCCCCTCGTGGTAGCAGTGGCTGACCAGGGGAGCCATCCCGTGGTAGCGCAGGCCGCCCGCGTGCACGGGTGCGGGGACGAACTCGTTGCCCAGCGTGTACATCTTCAGCAGCGGCGTCAGGTGGGCGGTGTCGCCGAAGTCGTAGCGGTACTCGCCCTCGGTGAGCGAGGGCGCCGCCTTCGGCTCGCACGCCACGATGGTCGCGTTGGCCCGTCCCTCGAGGTTCTCGCGCAGGAAGGGCATCGCGAGGCCACCGAGGTTGGAACCGCCGCCCGCGCAGCCGAAGACGTAGTCGGCGGACTCCTCGCCGAACAGCGCGAGCTGCTTGACGGCCTCCTGGCCGATGACAGTCTGGTGCAGCAGTACGTGGTTCAGCACCGAGCCGAGCGAGTAGGAGGCGTTGGGGTCGGTGGCTGCCGCCTCGACAGCCTCGGAGATCGCCATGCCGAGCGACCCCGTGGTGTCGGGGAACTGCTCACGCAGCGCCCGGCCGGCCTGGGTGAGCTCCGACGGGCTCGACACGACCGAGGCGCCGAAGGTCTCCATCAGGTAGTGCCGGTACGGCTTGCCCTCGTACGAGCTGCGGACCTGCCAGATGTCGCAGCTGAGGCCGAAGATCTGGGTGGCGAAGGCGAGCGCCGACCCCCACTGGCCGGCCCCGGTCTCGGTGGTGAGCCGCGTCCGTCCGGCGATCTTGTTGTAGTAAGCCTGCGGGACTGCCGAGTTCGTCTTGTGGGAGCCGACGGGCGAGGCGCCCTCGTACTTGTAGTAGATCCTCGCCGTCGTGCCCAGCGCCTGTTCGAGCCTGCGTGCCCTGTAGAACGGGCTCGGCCGCCACAGCCGGTAGATGTCGTGGACCTCCTGCGGGATCTCGATCCAGCGCTCGGTTGACGCCTCCTGTTCGATGAGGCCCATCGGGAACAGCGGGGCGAGGTCGTCGGGCGTCAGCGGCTCCTGGGTGCCGGGGTGCAGCGGCGGCGGAGGCGGAGTGGGCAGGTCGGGGACGATGTTGTACCAGTGCGTGGGCATCTGGGACTCGTCGAGGACGACCTTGGTCTGCTTCGGGTCGGCGAGACCCCTGATCGCCTCGGGAGAGTCGGCGAAGCCGACGCCCGCTCCCCCCATCGTGTTCTGCTGCTGATCACTCACGGGAGCACTCTAGGGGCCACATCGTCTCGCGGGCCTCTCATGTCACTGCCCGCGAGACACCGCGGTGCCGGTCAGTCGGCCTGACGCGACCAGATGCCGGCGACCCACGCCTCGACCTCGTCGGGATGCCTGGGCAGGTGCGCCGACAGGATCTCGGCGCCGTCGTCGGTGATGACGATGTCGTCCTCGATCCGTACGCCGATGCCGCGGAACTCCTCGGGCACCAGCAGGTCGGCGCTCTTGAAGTAGAGGCCGGGCTCGACGGTGATCACCATGCCGGTCTGGAGCACTCCCTCGCGGTAGGTCTCGCGGCGGGCCAGGGCGCAGTCGTGGACGTCGAGGCCCAGGTGGTGGGAAGTGCCGTGCACCATCCACCGGCGGTGCTGGCCGCCGTTGACGGGGTCGAGCGACTCGGCGGCCGGGACCGGGAGCAGCCCCCACTCTTCGAGGTGTCGCGCGATGACAGCGATGGCGGCGTCGTGGACGTCGGAGAACTTCGCGCCGGGCCGGGCGGCGTCGATGCCCGCCTGCTGCGCTTCCAGGACAGCCTCGTAGATCTTCCGCTGCACGGGGGTGAAGGTGCCGGAGACCGGGATCGTCCTGGTGATGTCGGCGGTGTAGAGCGACTCGACCTCGACGCCGGCGTCCAGCAGCAGGAGGTCGCCGGGACGCAGGTCACCGTCGTTGTTGATCCAGTGCAGCGTGGTGGCGTGCTCGCCACCGGCGGCGATGGTGTCGTAGCCGAGGGAGTTGCCCTGGTGGCGGGCGTGCAGCCCGAAGATGCCTTCGACCCAGCGCTCTCCGCGCCCGCGCCTCACGGCCTCGGGAAGCTCGGCCACCACGGCCTCGAAGCCGACGGCGGTCGCGGCGCACGCCGCCCGCACCTCGTCCAGCTCGAAGGGGTCCTTCCTCAGCCGCAGCTCGCTCAGCGCGACCTCGAACCGGGTGTCGGCGGCCAGGGAGGCGGTCGCCTCCACGCCCGCCTCGGCGCGCAGGGCGTCCACCTTCGCCGTGACGTCGACGTCGGCCTCGCGGACGAGCCGCAGCGGGGTCACCGCCAGGTTCTTGGTGAGCGCGGCGTCGAGCTCCGAGATCGGTGACACGTCGAGGCCCGTCAGCGAGGACATCTCGGCCAGCGACTCGCGCTGGCCCACCCACAGCTCCCCGTACCGGGAGTCGGCGTAGAACTCGGAATCGGTACGCGGCACGCGCGGCTTGAAGTAGAGAGTGGTCGCGTGACCGTCGTCGGTGGGCTCCATGACGAGGACGGCGTCGGGCTCCCTGTCGCCGCCCAGCCCCGACAGGTGAGCGAACGCCGAGTGGGCGCGGAACCTGTAGTCGGTGTCGTTCGAGCGCGTCTTCAGCGCGCCCGCGGGCACGACGAGACGCTCACCGGGGAACGCCGCCGAGATGGCGTCCCGTCGCGCCTTCGTCCAGGCGGTCGCGGGCAGCGGTGCCGGCAACTCGTCGGGGTAGGCGGCCCAGCTCTGCGGGATGAAGTCCTTGAAGGGCTGGGAGAAGGGGGTCTGGCGGTTCGGGAGTTCGGTCTGCCCCTCGGCGGGCACCTGGTCGGTCATGAGGCGATCGTACCGAGCGCGGGAGGTGCCGCCGACACGGCTCCAAGCGCCGTCACCAGCGAGGCTGTTAGAGTCGGGCGGAACACAAGGAGGCGCAAATGCTGGCTGCCCCACAGGCGCAACTCGGTCTGCTCGACCTGCAGGCGGTGGATACTGCGATCTCCCAGCTCGAACACCGTCGCAAGTCGCTGCCCGAGCACGGCCAGATCGCGGAGGGCCAGAAGATCAGGGCCGAGCTGGGCGAGGCGATCGTCGCAGCCCGGACCATCGTCTCCGACCTCGAACTCGAGCTCGACAAGGCCGAATCCGACCTCGTCCCGGTGAAGGAGCGCCGCGCCCGCGACCAGCGCAGGCTCGACGACGGCGCCGTCACCGATCCCAAGCAGCTCTCGGCGCTGATGGAGGAGATCGAACACCTCAAGCGCAGGATCTCCGACCTGGAGGACGTCCAGCTCGAGGTGATGGAGAAGCTCGAAGCCGCCACCGCGAGGCACGGCGCGCTGGTCGAGCAGCGGACCGAGATCGAGAACTCCCTGCGTGCGGTGATCGCGTCCCGCGACGAGCTCGTGGCGACTATCGACGCCGACCTCGTCCAGCAGCGGGCGGCACGCGAGAAGCTCGCCGCCGGGCTGCCGGCCGACCTCGTCGCGCTGTACTCGAGGATCGCCGCCCGCAGTGGGGGAGTGGGGGTCGGCAGGCTCCAGGGACGCCGCTGCGGAGGCTGCCAGATCGAGGCGACGCCCTCGGCCCTCGCCTCCTACGCCGCCGCGCCGCCCGACGAGGTGGTGCGTTGCGAGGAGTGCGAGCGCATCCTCGTCCGGCAGGACTGACGACGCCGCCGGAGCCAGGAGATGCCCTCTCGTTCGGTACGGCTCAGGCCTGACGAGCCGCCCGCGCTGCGGGAGGCCCTCGCGGCACTGCGCCACGAACTCGACATCCCGGACGGCTACCCGGCCCCGGCCCTCGCCGAGGCCCAGGCTGCGGCGGCCTCACCGCGCCTGCCCGGACGGGACCTGACGGACCTCCCCTTCCTCACCATCGACCCCGCGGGGTCGACCGACCTCGACCAGGCCATGCACCTGTCGCGGCTGGGGAAGGGCTTCCTGCTGCGCTACGCGATAGCCGACGTCGCGGCGTTCGTGACGCCGGGCGGGGCGCTCGACGCCGAGACCCACGCCCGCGGGCAGACCTTCTACGCGCCCAGCCATCGCACCCCGCTGCACCCGGAGGTTCTGTCGGAGGATGCGGCGAGCCTGCTCGCAGGGCAGCGGCGGCCCGCGCTGGTGTGGGAGATCTCGATGGACTCCGACGCCGAGATCACCGACGTCAGGGTGGGCAGGGCGCTGGTCCGCAGCCGGCGGCAGCTCGACTATCCGAGCGTGCAACGCGCTCTCGACGCCGGCACCGACGACGAACAGTTCCTGCTGCTGCGCGAGATCGGGCAGAAACGCCTCGAACTCGAAGCCGCCAGGCACGGTGTGAGCCTGGGCGTCCCCGAGCAGGAGGTGGTCACCGACGGCGAGACCTGGCGGCTGACCTTCCGCAGCCTGCTCCCGGTGGAGAGCTGGAACGCCGAACTGTCGCTCGCCACGGGAATGGCGGCGGCCTCGCTCATGCTCGACGGGGGAACCGGCATCCTGCGGACGCTCCCGCCCGCGCCCGAGTCGGGGATCGCGAAGCTCCGCCGCGTGGCAGGGGCGCTCGGCATCCGCTGGCCGCGCGAGCAGGGCTACCCCGACTTCGTGAGGAGCCTCGACCCGTCCGACCCCAAACATGCCGCCATGCTCAACGCGTGCACGATGCTGTTCCGCGGGGCGGGCTACGCGCCGTTCACAGACGGCAACGCTCCGGCGCAGGCGCTGCACGCCGCTATCGCGGCTCCCTACTCCCACGTCACGGCACCGCTGCGCAGGCTCGTCGATCGCTACGCGTCGGAGATCTGCGTGTCGCTGAGCGACGGCGTCCCCGTCCCCGAATGGGTGCTCGCCGCCATGGACACCGTGGCGGCCGAGATGAACGAGTCCGGCAGGCGGGCCAAGCAGTACGAGCACGGCATCATCGACAGGGTCGAGGCGATGGTGCTGGCCCCCGACCTCGGCAGGACCTTCAGCGGCGACCTGCTGGAGGTCGACGAGGAACGCGACAAGGCGACCATGCAGGTGCACGAACCGGCGGTGGAAGCGCCGGTCAGGGGACGCAGGCTCGTGCTGGGCTCGACGGTCGACGCCACCCTGGTCGCCGCCGACGTGATGACCGGCACCGTCCGCTTTCACACCGTCGACGCCGGCGCCGCTACTCTTGACCAGGACGAGCCGGCCGGGTGATCGCGGCGCAAGCCGAGGAAAGTCCGGACTCCACAGAGCAGGGTGGTGGGTAACGCCCACCCGGGGTGACCCGCGGGACAGTGCCACAGAGAACAGACCGCCCCGCACCAGCGGGGTAAGGGTGAAACGGTGGTGTAAGAGACCACCAGCGTCCCAGGTGACTGGGACGGCTCGGTAAACCCCACCCGGAGCAAGGCCAAGAAGGGCTTTCGGGCCCGCGGACGCCGCATGAGCGCTGCTCGCGCGAGGCGTCCGGGTAGGTCGCACGCCGCAAGGCGAAGGCGGTTGGCGACAACCGTCGCAGATGGATGATCACCGGCCCGCAAGGGCGCACAGAATCCGGCTTACAGGCCGGCTCGTCCCTCCATCGCCCTGTTCGGAAGCTCTCGGGCCATTGCCGGTGTCGGGGGCAGGGGGCAGGCTGGAGCCCTCGACCTTACGGAGGGCTCCCATGGGCAAGTTGATCTACGCGGCCAACATCTCACTCGACGGTTTCCTCGAGGACGAGACGGGTTCGTTCGACTGGTCGGTGCCGGACGAGGAGGTGCACGCCTTCTGGAACGAGCACGAGAGCCACATCGGCACCTCGCTCTACGGACGCCGCATGTACGAGACGATGCGCGTGTGGGAGGACGACGACTGGCTCGCCGGCGAGCCGCCCGTCGTCCGCGAGTACGCCCAGATCTGGCGTGACGCCGACAAGATCGTGTACTCGACGTCGCTGCCGGAGGTCACGACCGCCCGCACCAGGATCGAGCGGCGCTTCGATCCTGACGCCGTGCGCCGCCTGAAGGAGGCTTCGGGCTCCGATCTCAGCATCGGGGGCGCGGGCATCGCCGCCGAGGCCTTCCGCCACGGCCTGGTCGACGAGTGTGTCCTGCTGCTCTGCCCGGTCGTCGTGGGAGGCGGCAAGCCCGCCCTGCCCCGAGGCGTCCGCCTCGACCTCGACCTGCTCGACCACCGCCGCTTCGCCAACGGCGTCGTCTACCTCCACCACGCCGTCCGCTAGGGGGCCGGTCGGTCCACTTCCCTCCTGGCTGCGGCGGCTCGTCCACAGTGTCTACTCGTCCACAGCTTGTCTATTTGCGATTGACTTGAATCGTCAAGGTCTCTTGACTAGCCTCATGGTTGCCGAACAGAAGACCAGCAGAGTGCAGGGCGAACTGCGTCGGGCCGGGTTCTCGCCGCAGCGTTCGGACGGGGGTCACACCTGGTGGAAGCATCCGTGCGGGGTCGGGGTGGCGTTGCCTGACGGGCATCGGGTGATTTCGCCGGGGGTGTATCGCAGGGTGAAGCAGGTCATCGCCGAGGCTCAGGGGAGGACGGGAAGGTGAAGACGTACGAGGCGACCGTCGGGCGGGACGGCAAGTGGTGGATGATCAGGGTCCCCGAGGTCGGAGGGGTCTCGCAGGCACGCAGTCTTGGCGAGGCGGCCACCATGGCGCGCAGCTTGATCGCCGTGAGCCTGGACGTCGATCCCACGAGTTTCGAGGTGAGTCTCGTCGTGGAGGCGGTGGGCAGTGTGCCCGACGTGTCGGGCGAGGTCGCGGCCATCGCGGCCCTGCGAGAACGCGCCGCCGCAGAAGAGCGCGAAGCCACCGCCAGGGCTGCTCTGCTGGCCAAGCGACTCGCGAGCGAGGGCCTGACGGTCCGCGACATCGGCGCGGTCCTCGGCGTCAGCTTCCAGCGCGCCCACCAATTGGTGGCCGCCTAGCGTGACCCGAGGTCGGCGATACCACAGTGGTATCATCGGGTTGTGGCTATGACTCTGCGGCTGAGTGAAGAGGACGAACAGGCGCTCAATGCCTTGGCGGAGGCGGACGGTGTGAGCAAGCAGGAAGCGACAGTGCGGGCGATCCATGAGGCGGCCGCTCGGCGGCTGCGGCGTGACCAGGTCGCGGCGCTCTCCGCAACGGCTCGCGAGCGCTATGCCGACCTGCTTGATCGTCTCGGGCAGTGACCGAGTACCTCACTCTTGAGGACGTACTGACCCTGATCGACGACCTGCAGGTGGGTCCGATCAGGGATATCGGGCTGCTTGACTCGGCAGTCCACCGCCCCCAGGTCACGGTCTTCGGTGCGGACGCCTATTCCGACATCGACGCAAAAGCGGCAGTCCTGCTGGAGTCACTCGTACGCAATCACGCCTTGGTCGACGGCAACAAACGCGTCGGATGGTTGGCGACGGTGGTCTTCTACGGCCTCAACGGAATGGCTCTCGACGCGCCGGACGACGACGCCTACGACCTCGTCATCGCCATCGCGAGCGGAGTCGCCACCTACCAACGCGCCGCCGAACTCCTGGCCGACTGGCACGGCTAGGCCAGGGTCATCCTGCGGAGAGTTGCTCCCGTGCCTCCATGAGTGCGAAGCCGAGCAGATTGAGCCCTCGCCAGCGCTCCGGAACCTTGGCGAACTCCGAGTCGGCGGCCATGCCGATACCCCAGATCCGATCCACCGGCGACGCCTCAACCAGCACGCGCCTGCTCGTGCCGACCAGGAAGGCGCGCAGCTCATCATCACTGCTGAACTTGGCGAGGGAGGCAGACACCACGATTTCCCAGCGGTGTTCCCGCCACAGCGCATCATCGAAGTGTTCCACTTCTCGACCCAGCGCTTTTGCCTCAGCCGGAGTTCGCGCTTGGAGGATCTGCTGGGCGTGGGAGGCGTCGCCAAACAACAGCGACTTTCGCCACATCATGTAGTGCTCGGCCGACCCGAATTCGCATCCCTGGACGGTGAACCGCGCAGGCCACCACTGACTGAGGCAAATCGCGTCAAGACGGCCGTCGGCTCGCGCCCGATGGCCCCAGAAAAGAACGTATTCCGGGCGGGCCCCGGACTGGACAACTCGGACGAGTTGCTCGACCGAGCGAGCGTCACCTGCATCCATCGTCATGTCGATGGAGCCTAGAGGCAGATCGTGTGACTCTGGCTGCGTCTCTGAAGGGGACTGCCTGCCTGGTTGGTTGAGTCAGGCATACGGGCTAGGCGCCTGAACTGGTTGGGTCAGGGGGCGGTGAGGATCTCGGCTCCGGTGTCGGTGACGACCAGGGTCTGCTCGAACTGGGCGACGCGGCTGCGGTCGTTGGTGACCACCGTCCAGTCGTCGTCCCAGACGTTGGAGCGGTAGTCGCCGAGGGTCAGCATGGGCTCGATCGTGAAGGTCATGCCGACCTCGATGACCGTGTCGGCGGCGGGCTCGTCGTAGTGCGGGATGACGAGGCCCGAATGGAAGGCTGTATGGACACCGTGGCCGGTGTAGTCACGCACGACGCCGTAGTTGAAGCGCTTGGCGTAGGCCTCGATGACGCGTCCTATGACGTTCACCTGGCGCCCCGGACGCACTGCCTTGATGCCGCGGTTCATCGCCTCCTCGGTGCGCTCGCTGAGCAGGCGCGATTCCTCGTCCACGTCCCCGCAGAAGTAGGTCGCGCAGTTGTCGCCGTGGACCCCGTCGAGGTAGGCGGTGACGTCGAGCTTCACCAGGTCGCCGTCCTCCAGCGGACGGGCGTCGGGGATGCCGTGGCAGATCACCTCGTTCACCGAGGTGCAGCACGACTTCGGGAAGCCGCGGTAGCCGAGCGTCGCCGGGTAGGCCTTGTGGTCCATCAGGAACTCGTGGACGACGGCGTCGACGGCATCGGTGGTGACACCGGGGGCGATGTGCTCGGCGCCGGCGGCCATCGCCTGGGCGGCGATCCTTCCCGCGACCCGCATCTTCTCGATGATCTCGGGCGGCTGGACGTGCGGGCCGTAGTACCGCTCGGGCCCCGGCTTGTCGACATACGCTGGACGCTGGATGTCAGAGGGCACGTGGCGCCTGGGTGAGATCGGATAGGGCTTGATCGGTGTCACGTCTCGTGATCATAGTGTGAGCTCAGAGCGAGGTCGGAGGTGGGTCGTGGCCGACGGTGAGTGGTACTACTGTCTCGACCATCACATGGTCGAACCGTACGAGGGGTGTCGCAGCCTGACGCGGCTCGGGCCGTACGCGACGCCGGGTGATGCGGCCAGGGCGCTCGAGCGGGTCGCCGAGCGGAATGACCAGTGGGAGAACGATCCGCGCTATCGCGATCCCGACGACGACGAGGGCCAGCAGGACACCGACGAGAAGTGGAGTCCTTTCCGTCCCTGACCACCCAGCGTGTGTAACCTGCCTGAAACACGAGCGCGGGCAGACTTGGCGGCATGGACAAGCAGACCGAATTCGTCCTCCGGACCATGGAGGAACGCGACGTCCGGTTCGTTCGACTCTGGTTCACCGATGTGCTGGGGTTCCTGAAGTCCGTCGCCATCGCCCCCGCCGAGCTCGAAGGGGCGTTCAGCGAGGGGATCGGCTTCGACGGTTCGGCCATCCAGGGCTTCGCCCGCGTCTTCGAGTCGGACATGGTCGCTCACCCCGATCCCTCCACCTTCCAGCTGCTGCCGTGGCGTGGCGCCACCCAGGGCACAGCGAGGATGTTCTGCGACATCAGGCTGCCTGACGGGTCGCCGTCGTTCGCCGACCCGCGGTACGTGCTCAAGCGCGCGCTGCGCAAGGCGTCGAACATGGGGTTCACGTTCTACACGCACCCCGAGATCGAGTTCTACCTGTTCAAGCAGCCAGTCGTCCCGGGCGTCACGCCGACGCCGGCCGACCAGAGCGGCTACTTCGACCACACGACCACCTCGCCGGGCGCCGACTTCCGCCGCCAGGCGATCACGATCCTCGAACAGATGGGGATCTCGGTGGAGTTCAGCCACCACGAGGGCGGCCCCGGCCAGCAGGAGATCGACCTGCGCTACGCCGACGCGCTCACCATGGCCGACAACATCATGACCTTCAGGGTGGTGATCAAGGAGGTCGCCGTGATGCAGAACCTCTTCGCCTCCTTCATGCCGAAACCGCTGGAGAACTCGCCGGGTTCGGGCATGCACACCCACGTGTCGCTGTTCGAGGGCGACACCAACGCCTTCTACGACGCCAGCGCCGAGTACAACCTGTCGAAGACGGGCAGGTCGTTCATCGCCGGCCTGCTCAGGCACGCAGCCGAGATCAGCGCCGTCACCAACCCGTGGGTGAACTCGTACAAGCGGCTGATCGCCGGCGCCGAGGCGCCGAGCTACATCAGTTGGGGCCAGAACAACAGGTCGGCGCTGGTCAGGGTGCCGATGTACAAGCCGAACAAGGGGGCGTCCGCCCGCATCGAGCTGCGGTCCATCGACAGCGCCGCCAACCCGTACCTCGCCTACGCGATGGTGCTGGCGGCGGGCCTGGACGGCATCGAGAACGAGTACGAACTGCCCGAAGGCGCCGAGGACGACGTCTGGAGCCTGACCGACAAGCAGCGCCAGGCGCTCGGCATCACGCCGCTGCCGCGCAGCCTCGGCAACGCCATCGACGCGATGGAGGACTCGCAACTGGTCGCCGAGACCCTCGGCGAGCACGTCTTCGACTTCTACCTGCGCAACAAGAAGGCCGAGTACGACTCCTACCGCGGTCACGTCTCCGAGTGGGAGCTGCGCAACTCGCTCCCGACGCTCTGACCCGCCGCCGGACGCCCGCCCGCTCAGCGGGGCTGGGCGTTCCCTGCGACGGTCACCGCCCGGCGTCCCGCCGTCATCGGGTTGGCAGTCGGCAGCGGCTCGGTCCTGTCCGAGAGCACCACGAGCTGACCGGCTGTCAGCCCGTCGGTGATCTCGACGCGACCGCCTCCCACGGCGCCGGTCGTGACCTCGACGGTCTGGGCCTCGTCGGCGGCGGCGTTCTGCACGACGCGGACGGTGGCGGTGCCGATCCCTGTGGGAGTCACCGCCGACGCGGGCAGGACGACGACCTCGCTGGCGGTGCGCGTGTCGAGTTCGACAGACGCCTTGGCCCCCTCGTGGAGCGCCAGGGCGGGATCGTCGACCACCACCGTCGTGGTGTAGGTCGGATTGTCGCCGGCGGTCCCGTCGGTCTCGAGAACGCTGATCCGGCTGACCGACCCCGTCAGTGAGGTGGTGGAGCCCGCGGGGGTGACGGTGGCAGGCATGCCCTGGGTGAGCAGGCTGCGGGTGGCGAGCGGCACCTCGATGGTCACCACCGCGCTCCCGGTGCCGACGAGAGTGACTGTCCCGGTGGACGAGCCGCCGACGCTGAGGTCGAGCGCGCCGACAGTCCCCGAGATCGGGGCGAGCAGTTCGGCGTCGTCGAGCGCCGCCTGGGCGTCGTCCACCGCCTGGCTGGCGCGCAGGACCGAGCCCTTCGCCGCCGCCACCTGCTGGGCTGACACGGTGGGGGTCACGCTGCCGCCGGAGGTCTTCGTGCTGGACGAAGCCTTGGTGCCGGAGCTCTTCGAGCCCGACGTCGGGGGCTGCTTGCCATCGCTGATGGTGCCGGTGGTAAGCAACTGCTGGTAGTAGTCGGCGAGCACCGCGTTCGCCATGACGAGGTCGGTACGGGCCTTGCCGCACGCCACGATGTCCTGCTTGGTGACGGAGTCGACGGTCAGCGACAGCGCCTCGGCGGTCGGGCTGGGGGACGCCTCGGCGCTCTCCTCCGCCTGCGTCGCGGACGGCGTGGGTGTGGACGTCGCCGGCTCGGTCTCGGTCGGCGTCGGCGTGGGAGTGGGAGTCTCGGTCGGCGTCGGCGTGGGAGTCGGCGTCGGTGTGGGCGTCGGGGTCGGCTCGGTGGTGTTGGCGGCCAGCAGCGCCGCGTAGACGGCGTCGCAGGTGGTGGGCTGCTGCGGGTTGCTCCAGGCGAGGGACGCCGCCGTCGCCTTGCCGATGGCGGCGTACAGAGTCGCGGCGTCGGCGGCCGAGATGCCGCCGGGGGTGCTCCCGGTGCCGCCGGTGGGCAGCGAGGACGGCAGGCT
>JAEWIK010000160.1 GCA_023387135.1 Actinomycetes bacterium
GGCTGGCGGACCCCGACCCCGCCGTCCGCGTCCAGGCAGCCGAGACGCTGGGCAGGGCGGGTGCTCCTGCCGCCGTCGACGCGCTCGCAGGGGCCCTCGCCGACGACGTCCGCGAGGTCAGGCTGGCGGCGGCCCTGGCGCTCGGCGAGGTAGGCGACGCCGGGCGTCCGGCGCTCGAAGGACTGCTCGCCGACCCCGACCTGGGCGGGGTGGCACGGAGGCTGCTTGACCTTCACGTCGGGTGAATCTCTACGTTCTCCTGTGACGAAAGGAGCACCTGATGACCCTGCTCACCTACCTGCAGGACAACCTCGCGACGCTGATGAAGCGGCGTGACAGGCTCGCGCTGAAAGCCGTCAGGGACGCGATCAGCGCGATCCAGAATGCCGAGACGAGTTACGTGACGACGCCCGCCACGGTGGGCGCCCCGAGCGAGTTCGTGGCCGGCGCCGTCGGGTTCGGCAACTCCGAGCGCGTGGTGAAGGACCTCGACGACCGGCAGATGATGGACCTCGCCCGCGCCGAGGTCACCCGCCGGCTCGACCAGTCGCTGCACTACCGCGGCCTGGGGGACATCGACCGGGCCCTCACGCTGAAGGCCGAGGCGCTCGCGCTCGCCGACAAGCTGGACGCCTACCCGGGCTGAGAGTCCTCGCCGCCTCGCCGGGCCAGGATCAACTCCCTGAGCTCGGCGACGGCGGCCTGGAGGTCGGCCTGGGTGACGGAGCGCGCCTCGGGCTTGAGGTCGATGAGCAGTTCGCCGGCCGGTTCGAGGTACGCCTCGTCCACCTGCCTGGGATCGTCGACCCCCTGCCGGCGCAGCGCCCGCGCCAGTTCCCGTCCGTCCACCCCCACGCGGTTCTGCGCGGCGAGGTCCGGCCTGCCGTCCTTGATCAGCCTGACCTCGTTGCCGACGTCCACCGACTGCAGCCAGCCGAACCTGTCTGTCAGCCAGTCGAGCGCGAGGTCGAAACCGATGAGCACGACGGCGCCGATCATCGCCCCGAGCACCGAGTTGTCAGGCCCGATGATGGCGTTCTGGACGACATTGCTCAGCAGCAGGATGACGATCAGGTCGAGCGAGTTCATCTGGGCCAGCAGGCGCTTGCCCGCCAGCCTGAGCAGCAGCACGATCCCGAGATAGACCACGACGGTGCGGAGCACCTTCTCCAGCAGGCCGATGTCCATGGTGACGAAGGGCGTGTACCACTCCAGCGGTGTCATGACCGGCTCCTCGACTCGTCAATGGGCCAAGTGTCGCCCAGACGGGGAGGATCAGCGGTCAGCCGGGACGGGTGTCGCCGACTGCGAGGACGCCAGCCACTCGATGACTGCCGCGCGTTCCTCGGCGGGCAGGCCGTCCAGCAATTCGGCGATCCTCGCGCGGACGAGTTCGACGCGGGTCAGCGCCGGGGAGTACAGCCAGGCGCGGCCGTCGAGCTTCCGGGACGCAATGCCCTTCTTGCTCAGCCTGTCGAGGACAGTCATCACGGTGGTGTACGCCAGGTCGCGGTCCTGCCACAGCAGTTCGTGGACTTCGCGCACCGACAGGGCCGACCTGTGAGACCACAGGATGTCCATCACAGCGCTCTCGAGCTCGCCCAACACAGCCATTTGCCCATGATAAGTCAGGAATGCCCGATCTACGACGGCCCGTAGTAGCAGAACTACCACCCGGCGAGCACCCACCAGCGGCCTGCGGTCTACGACAGCCCATAGTAAAGTCCGCAATATGACACCGGAAGTCCTTGCCAGATGGCAATTCGGAATCACGACTGTCTACCACTTCTTCTTCGTGCCGATCACTATCGCACTGTCGATGTTGGTAGCCATCATGCAGACGATCTGGGTGCGTACCGGGCGTGATCAGTTCCTGAAGCTGACCAAGTTCTTCGGCAAGCTGTTCCTGATCAACTTCGCCATGGGCGTCGTCACGGGCATCGTCCAGGAGTTCCAGTTCGGCATGAACTGGAGCGAGTACTCGCGCTTCGTGGGCGACATCTTCGGCGCCCCGCTCGCGCTGGAGGCCCTGCTCGCCTTCTTCCTCGAGTCTGTCTTCCTCGGCTTGTGGATCTTCGGGTGGGACAGGCTCCCCAAACGCGTCCACCTGCTCACGATCTGGTTGGCGTCGATCGGGACGATGGTGTCGGCGATCTTCATCCTGGTCGCGAACTCGTGGATGCAGAACCCCGTCGGCGCCCAGTTCAACGACAAGACGGACCGCGCCGAGATGACCGACTTCGGCGCCCTGCTCACCAACCCCGTCGCGCTGGTCACCTTCCCGCACGTCATCTTCGCCGCCTACATGGTCGCCGGCGCCTTCGTCATGGGGGTGTGCGGCTGGCACCTCGCCAAGCTCAACACCGCCTCCGCCGCCGGTGAGCTCACCGACAAGCAGCGGGCCGACCTCGACGCCCACCGCTGGGGGACGAAGTTCGGCGCCTGGGTGCTGCTCGGCGCCGGTGCGCTGAGCATCGTCACCGGTGACATCCAGGGCAAGATCATGACCGAGGTGCAGCCGCCGAAGATGGCGGCGGCCGAGGCGCTCTACGAGACGGAGGGCGGCAACGGCTCCTGCGCGAACTTCTCGGTCATCACCATCGGCTCGCTCGACGGCAAGCACGAGGTGTGGTCGATCAAGGTGCCCTGCCTGCTGTCCTTCCTCGCCACCGGCACCTTCGACGGCAAGGTCGAGGGCATCAACCCGCTGCGCAGCGACCTGGAGAACGGCCGCATCATCGACCCGAACAACCCGCTGCAGGTGGACGCCCGGCCACGGCTCGACGCCATCGGCATCGACGACTGGATGCCCAACATCCCCGTCACCTACTGGACCTTCAGGTTCATGATGGGCCTCGGCTTCCTCAGCATGGCGATCGCCGCCTGGACGCTGTTCACGCTGCGGAAGGGCAGGCTGCCCAAGGACACCAAGCTGTGGACCGCCCTCATGGTCGTGGTGCCGCTGTCGCCGCTGTTCGCCAACTCGTTCGGCTGGATCTTCACCGAGATGGGCCGCCAGCCCTTCATCGTGAACGGCGTGCTCAGCACGGCGTCCGCGGTCTCGCCGGGAGTCAGCGCCTTCGAGGTCGGCACGACGATGGTGCTCTACACCCTCATCTACGGCGCCCTCGCTGTCGTCGAGGTGGGCCTGCTGCTGAAGTACATCAAGCTCGGCCTGCCGGAGGTCACCGAACCGACGGTGATCACCGAGGACGACCAACCCCTGTCCTTCGCGTACTGAGAGGAGCCCGCCATGGATATCACCACACTGCAGGTCGTCTGGTTCCTGCTGATCGCCGTGCTGTGGATCGGCTACCTCGTCCTCGAAGGCTTCGACTACGGCGTCGCCATGCTCATCCCCTTCCTCGGCAAGAACGAGAAGGAGAAGCGGCTGATTGTGAACTCGATCGGCCCGGTCTGGGACGGCAACGAGGTGTGGCTGCTGACCGCCGGCGGCGCCATGTTCGCCGCCTTCCCCGGCTGGTACGCCACGCTCTTCTCGGGGCTGTACCTGCCGCTGTTCCTGGTGCTGGTCGGCCTCATCGTCAGGGGCGTGTCGTTCGAGTACCGCGCGAAGCACCCGGAGACCGCTTGGCGCAGGACGTTCGACTGGATGGCGTGCATCGGCTCGTTCGTCGTCTCGCTGGTGTTCGGCGTCGCCTTCGCCAACTTCATCATCGGGCTGCCGGTCGCCGTGTCGTCCATCAACCAGTCGCTGTACGTCTTGAGCCCGTCGCCCTACCTGCTGCAACTCTTCAGCCCGTTCGGCCTGTTGGGCGGCGTGGTGCTCGTGGTGCTGTTCCTGTTCCACGGGGCCATCTACCTCAGCCTCAAGACGAGGGGCGACGTCCAGCACAGGGCGATCAGGTTCGCCAAGCGCGTGGGGCTCGGCGCCATCGTCGGCGGTGCGGCGTTCCTGCTGTGGCAGCACCTCGCCTACCCCGGCGCGCTGCCGTGGCTCGGCTGGGTGACGCTCGTCGTGGCAGCGGTCGGGCTGGTGGCGGGCTGGTGGTTCGTCGGCAAGCGGTCGGGGATCGCCTTCACCGGCACGGCTGTCGCCACGCTGGCCGTCGCGGTGGGCATCTTCCTGAGGATGTTCCCCGGCCTCGGCTTCGTGGACGCCACCACCGGCCAGGTCTCCCCCGGCCTCAACATCGCCACCGCCGCGTCGCAGGACTCGACGCTGACGATCATGCTGATCGCCGCGATCATCTTCGTCCCGATCGTCGTCGGCTACACGGCCTGGACGTACTGGGTGTTCAGGCGTCCGATGAGCGTCGAGAACATTCCCGACGACGAGCCCGCTTTCGCTCATTGATGGGTCCTCTCGACCCGAGACTTGTACGGCGAGCCCGCGCGACCAGGATCTTCCTGGCCGGCGGGCTCGTCGTCGGCTGCCTGACGGCGCTCCTGACGCTGGGCCAGGCCCGCGTCCTCGCCGACACCATCTCCTCGGTCTTCGCCGGCGCCGGCACCGGCGGCCTCGGTGTGGCGATCGGCGTCCTGGCGGCGATCTTCGCGGGCAGGGGCCTGCTCGCGTGGGCGACGCAGTGGTTCGGGCAGCGCGCGGCCGCGGCGGTGAAGTCGCAGCTGCGGCGCGAGATCATGACCGCCCGCGTCGCCCGTCCGCTCGACTCCCCGACCTCGACTGGCGCGTTGATCACCCTCGTCACCAAAGGTCTTGACGCGCTCGACAACTACTACTCCAGGTACCTGCCGCAACTGCTGCTGGCGGCGACGGTGCCGCTCATCGTCGTGCTGGCCGTGCTCTCGGCCGACGTGACCTCGGCGATCATCCTCGCCGTCACGCTGCCGCTCATTCCCGTGTTCATGATGCTCGTCGGCTGGACGACCGAGGCGCGCACCAAGCGTCGCTGGGCCACCCAGACCAGGCTCGCGCACCACTTCGCCGACCTGGTCGCCGGCCTGCCCACGCTGCAGGTCTTCGGACGCGCCAGGGCCCAGCTCGAAGGGCTGCGCCGCAGCGAGGCGGCGCACCGCACCGAGACGATGGGCACCCTGCGGATCTCGTTCCTGTCGGCCCTCGTGCTGGAACTGCTCGCCACCTTGTCGGTGGCGATCGTGGCCGTCACTGTCGGCTTCCGCGTGGTCTACGGAGACCTTGACCTGGCCACCGCGCTGTTCGTGCTCATCGTCGCGCCCGAGGCGTACCTGCCGGTGCGCCAGGTGGGCGTCCACTTCCACGACTCGGCGGACGGGGTCGCCGCCGCCAACGCCGCCTTCGCCCTGATCGACGACCCGACCACTCCCCACGTCGCCGCCGACGCCGCCACCCGCGACGCGATCCTGAGCGTGCGGGAGGTGTCCCACACCTATGCGGGCGCGAAGACAGTCGCCCTGCAGAGCACGTCGTTCGACGTCCTGCCGGGTGAACTGGTGGCGCTGGCAGGGCCTTCGGGGGCGGGCAAGTCCACCCTGCTGAACGTCGTCGTGGGCTTCATCGCCCCCAGCGCCGGCACCGTCGAACGCCGCGGCGCCGCGGCCTGGGTGGGCCAGGAGCCGGGCCTGGTGAACGGCACCGTCGCCGACAACGTGAGGCTCGGCCACCCGGACGCGACCGACGCCGCCGTCCGGGACGCGCTGGACAGGGCAGGCGCTTCGTCGCTGGCGCTCGACAAGCCCGTCGGCGACGACGCCGAGGGGGTGTCGGCGGGCGAGCGGCGCAGGATCGCCGTGGCCCGCGCGTTGCTGCACGTCTCGCTGACCGACGCCGCCCTGCTCGTCCTCGACGAACCGACAGCGGGCCTGGACGCCGACACCGAGGCAGGGCTGCTGTCGGCGCTGCGCGCGCTCGGGGTCGCTGTGCTCGTCGTCAGCCACCGGCAGGCGGTGCTCGCCGAGGCCGACAGGGTGGTGAGGCTCGAAGCGCCGGCGGCGGCCACGTCGCAGGCGGTGGCCGGGTCGGCTCTCGGCCAGGCGGCGCCGGCGGAGCGGAAGCCGACACCGCCGGCCGCTCGGCCTGACGGACTGGGGCAGCCGGGACAGTTCGCCGACCTGCCGGGGGACGACGGCCCGCTGCTGCGGCGGGTGCTCGGCGCCGTGCCTGGCGCCCAGCGCCGGCTCGGGGTGGCAGTGCTGCTGTCCTTCCTCGCCACGGGAGCCTCGGTGGCGCTCATGGCGGTGTCGGGCTGGCTGCTGTCGCGCGCGGCCGAGCAGCCACCCGTCATGTACCTGCTGCCCGCGGCCACCATGGTCCGCGCCTTCGGCGTCTCGCGCGGCGGCTTCCGCTACCTCGAACGGCTCGCCAGCCACGGGGTGGCGCTGCGGCTGCAGTCCGCGCTGCGCCTCGAGACCTACTCCAGGCTCGCCCGGACGACGCTGCTCGGCAGCCGGCGCGGCGACCTGCTGAGCCGCGTCATCGCCGACGTCGAGGCCATCCAGGATCTCGTCGTGAGGGTGTGGATCCCGTTCGGCTCCTCGGTGCTGGTGATCCTCGCCACCTGCGGCGCGCTCGCAGTGTTCTCGCCGGCGAGCGCGGCGGTGCTGCTGCTCAGCGCGGTGCTGGCCGGGCTGCTCGTCCCGTGGCTGGCGCGACGCGCGTCGCGGCGGTCGGACAGCGGGCTCATCACGCTGCGCGGCGAACTCGCCGGGTCGGTCCACGAGATCGCGCACGCGGCGCCCGACCTGGTCGCCTACGCGGCGGCGGACGACTACCTCGGACGCCTCGCCGCCGTCGACGCTCGGCTGCGCCGCCACGAGGCGCGGTCGAGCTGGGTGAGGGGCGTCGCGGAGGGCTTCCAGCTGCTGGCGGCGGGGCTCGCGGTGGTGGGTGCCCTCTGGTTCGGCGGGCACCAGGTGGCGGCCGGCACGCTGGCGCCGGTCATGCTCGCCGTGCTCGCACTGACCCCGCTCGCCCTCCACGAATCCCTCGGAGCGCTCGCGCACGCCGCCCAGACCGCGACCCGCGCGCGGGCGGCACTGCGCAGGGTGGAGGAGGTGCTGGACGCCCCGCCCGTCGGCAGCGGCGACCGCGAGTGGACGCAGGCCGATCGCGCGGCAGTGTCGCGCCCGTCCCTCACCCTCACAGGGCTCGACGCCGGCTGGCCGGGCGAGGCACCCGTCGTCACCGGGCTCGACCTCAGCGTCCTGCCCGGCGAGAAGGTCGCGCTGGTGGGCCCGAGCGGGATCGGCAAGACGACTGTCGCGGCGACGATCCTCGGCCTGATCGAGCCGAAGGGCGGCGCGCTCGACCTCGAAGGCAGGCCCGGCTACCTCGCCCAGGACGCCCACATCTTCGACACGACTGTCGCCGAGAACGTCAAGATCGGCAACCGGGACGCGAGCGACGCCGAGGTGGCAGTCGCCCTCTCCCGCGCCGGGCTGGGGTGGCTGGAGCCGTCCCGGCTGGTGGGAGAGGACGGCTCGGCGCTGTCGGGCGGCGAGGCGCGCAGGCTCGCGCTCGCCCGCATCTTCGCCGGCGACTACCAGGTGCTGGTGCTCGACGAGCCGACTGAACACCTCGACAGCGCGACGGCCACGGCCCTGGTCGACGACATCTGGGAGACCAGTTCCGAGACCCCCGTCCTGGTCATCACTCACGACCCGGCGCTGGTCGCGCGCTGCGACAGGGCGATAGCGCTCGCCTGACCCGGCCCCGTCACTCCGAGTTGACACCGCGTGCGTCGAATATGAGAATGATTCCCATGACGCTCCCGTTCCGCTCCCTGGCCATCCTCGGTGCCGCCTCCGCGCTCGTCGCTCTTTCCGCCTGTTCCGGCACGGCGCAGCCAGCGGAGACGGGGGCGGGCGGGAGCGTCCCGCTGAGTGTCGCGGTGGCCTTCTACCCGTTCCAGTTCGTGAGCGAGCGGGTGGGCGGCGACCTCGTCAAGGTCGAGAACCTCACGTCACCCGGCGCCGAGCCGCACGACCTCGAACTCGCTCCCAGGCAGGTGGCGCTGCTGTCCTCGGCGGACCTCCTCGTCTACCAGACGGGCTTCCAGCCCGCCGTCGACCAGGCCCTCACCCAGGCACAGCCCAAGCGGGCTGTCGACACCGCGTCCTTCCTGCAGTTCATGCCGGCGACCGAAGACGAGGACGCC
Source organism: Actinomycetes bacterium (assembly GCA_023387135.1). Taxonomy (GTDB): domain Bacteria; phylum Actinomycetota; class Actinomycetes; order Propionibacteriales; family Propionibacteriaceae; genus Propionicimonas. The sequence goes on from JAEWIK010000160.1 coordinate 8,061, forward strand.
CACGCCGACGAGGGCGACTCCCACGCCGACGAAGGCGGCGCCCACGGCGGCCTCGACCCTCACGTCTGGCTCGACCCGGCGAACATGGTCACCATCACCGAGCACGTCCGCGACGCCCTCATCGAGGCCCGCCCCGCGGCGAAGGACACCTTCACCGACAACGCGGCCGCCCTCGTCGGCGAGCTGAAGAAGCTCGACTCCGACTTCTCGTCGGGGCTCGCCGGCTGCCAGATCAAGCCCGTCGTCACGTCGCACGCCGCCTTCGGCTACCTCGCCCACCGTTACGGCCTGGAGCAGGTGGCCATCCGGGGCCTCGAACCCGACACCGAACCCACGGCGGTCCGCATCGCCGAGGTGCAGGCGCTGGTGAAGGCCAACGGCGTCACCACCATCTTCTTCGAGACCCTCGTCTCGCCGGTCGTGTCGGAGTCCATCGCCACCGACCTCGGGCTGAAGACCGACGTCCTCGATCCGCTGGAAGGCATCACGGCCGATTCCCGCGGAAACGACTACCTTGAGGTGATGCGCTCCAACCTCGCCTCGCTGGAGGGTGCGAACAAGTGCTCCTGAACCCGTCCCAGGCACCGGCGGCGATCCACGCCGTCGGTGTCGACGTGTCCCTCGGCGGTGTCCCCATCGTCCGCGGTGTCGACCTCGACGTCGCCCAGGGTGAAGCAGTCGCCATCGTCGGCAACAACGGCTCCGGCAAGACGACCCTCATGCGCGCGCTGCTCGGGCTGGTGCCCCATCGTGGCCTCATCGAGCTGTACGGCACCCCGCTCGAGAGCTTCCGCGACAGGTCCCGCATCGGCTACGTGCCGCAGCGTTCGGGCATCCTCGTCCAGCAGGCGACGGTCCGCGAGGTGGTGACGAGCGGCACGCTGGGCAGGCGTCGTCCGTTCAGCCTGCTGACGTCCGCCGACAAGGCAGCCATCGCCGGCGCGCTCGCCAAGGTGGGGCTCACCGCCCAGGCGGGGGTGCCGTTCGTGAGGCTCTCCGGCGGGCAGCAGCAGCGCGTGCTGATAGCCCGCGCGCTCGCCTCGGGAGCCACCCTCATGGTCTGGGACGAGCCGCTCGCCGGCGTCGACAAGACCACCCAACGGCTGCTCGCAGGAGTGGTCGGCACGCTCGTGGGCGAGGGCATGACCGTCGTCATGGTGCTCCACGAGTTGGGGCCGCTGGCCGACGTGCTCGACAGGACTGTCCTGCTGCAGGACGGACGGATAGTGCCTCACCTGCCCGACGCCAGCCCCCACCACGGCGGCCACGAGGTGGCAGACCTCGCCCGCCCGCACCTCCACGACACGGGACTGGAGGCCGTCTGACATGGACTGGCTCTCGCTCGACTTCATGCAGCGGGCCCTGCTGGCGGCGCTGATCACCGGCGTTACAGCGCCCGCCATCGGCGCCTACATCGTGCAGCGGCGGCTGTCGCTGCTCGGGGACGGCCTCGGGCACCTCGCCGTCGCGGGGGTCGGCCTGGCGATGCTCACCAACACCGCCCCGCTGCCGCTGGCGATCGCCGTCTGCGTGATCGGCTCGATCGGCATCGAACTGCTCAGGGAGTCGGGCCGTGCGCAGGGTGACGTGGGCCTGGCCATCATCTTCTACGGCGGCCTGTCGGGCGGCCTGCTGCTGGCGGCGCTCGCCGGGCAGGGCGCCGGGACGCTCGCCGGGTACCTCTTCGGCTCGCTGCTGACCGTCGGCGTGACCGATCTGTGGGTCATCGCCGGGCTGGGGGTCGTCATCATCCTGGTGACGGTCGGCATGCTCCCGCAGCTCTTCGCGGTGTCGGCCGACGAACCTTTCGCGCGCTCGATCGGCCTCCCGGTGCGCTGGCTCAACATCCTCGTCGTCTCGCTCGCGGCGGTCACAGTGACGGTGTCGATGCGGACCGTCGGCCTGCTGCTGGTGAGCGCCCTCATGGTGGTGCCGGTGGCGACCGCCAACCACCTCGTCACGGGTTTCCGGCGCGGGCTGCTCGCCGCCATGAGCGTGGGCGCCGTGGCCGCCGTCGCCGGCACGATCGGCTCCTACTACCTCAACACCGCCCCCGGCGCGCTGATCGTCGTCCTGGCGATCGGGCTGTTCATCGTGAGCTGGCCGCTGGCGCGGCTCGCGCAGGGCAGGACCGACGCCCCCGTCGAGGTGGGGTCGCCCGACGACGAGCCAGCCGAGACTGTCGTCCCCGAACAGCACCCGCACCTGCACGGGCCGGGCTGCGGGCATCCGGCGGTGGCCCACGCCGGGCACGTCGACTACGTCCACGACGGCCACCGGCACGCCGAGCACGAGGATCACTATGACGAGCACTGAGTGGAACCGGCAGGCCTCACCGCGCAAGACCAAGCAGCGCACCGAGATCCGTGAGGTGGTCGAGAGCCTGCAAGGGTTCGCCACCTCGCAGGAGATCCACGACAGGATGCGCCACGAGGGCCTGGCCGTCGGCCTCGCCACCGTGTACCGGACGCTGGCCTCCATGGCGGCGGCGGGCGAGATCGACGCCATCCGCACCGAGGACGGGCAGGTCGCCTACCGCACCTGCTCACCCGGCCACCACCACCACCTCATCTGCAGGTCGTGCGGGCGCACCGACGAGGTCACCGTCCCGGGGCTGGAAGACCTCACCCGCAGCCTGGCCGCCGAGCACGGTTTCAGCTCGATCGACCACGAATTGGAGTTCTTCGGCACCTGCGCCGACTGCGCGGCGCGCACCTGAGGCAGCCTCGTGCCGCCTCCGATATTCGTGCGCCAAGCATGACGTAAATCTCCTTGTCAAGTGGCAAAAGTGGGGTCGCTCAAAGGGTAGGGTTGCCTAAGTAAAGCTGAGTATCCCCCTCGAGGTTTCCATGGCTCGTGACATCACCCAACTTCCCAACCTCGCCGCCGAAGGCGGCCGTGTGGCACCGGTACGCAGCCGCATGCCGGTCTACGTGGACCTGCTGCCGCCCTGCAACAACGGCTGCCCCGCCGGGGAGAACATCCAGGAGTACCTGCGGCTGGTCAAGGCGGGCCAGGACGAAGCGGCCTGGCGGGAGCTGGTGAAGAACAACCCGTTCCCGGCGATCCACGGGCGCGTCTGCTACCACCCGTGTGAAGCCGCCTGCAACAGGGTCGAGCTCGACGGCGCCGTGTCCATCCACTCTGTCGAGCGTTACCTCGGCGACCTCGCCATCGAGCGCGGCTGGACCTTCGAGAAGCCGCGCTTCTCCTCCGGACGCCGGGTGCTCGTGGTGGGCGCCGGGCCCTCCGGCCTCGCCGCCGCCTACCACCTCGCCAAGCTCGGCCACGAGGTGGAGATCAGGGACGCCTCCCCGCTGCCCGGCGGCATGATGCGCTACGGCATCCCCGAGTACCGGCTGCCGCGCGGCGTGCTGGACGCCGAGATCCGCCGCCTTGTCGACCTCGGCGTCAGGATCGTCACCGACTACAAGGTCAAGGACCTGCTGGCCGACCAGGCCGAGGGCGGCTTCGACGCCGTCTTCGTCGCCATCGGCGCGCACCTCTCGCGCCGCGTCGACATCCCCAACCGCGACGCCTCGAAGATCGTGGACGCCGTGAGCTTCCTGCGTGACGTCGCCAGCGGCGAGCGTCCCGTGATCGGAAGGAAGGTCGCCGTCTACGGCGGCGGCAACACCGCCATGGACGCCGCCCGCGTCGCCCGCCGGCTGGGCGCCGAGGAGTCGATCATCGTCTACCGCCGCACGTTGGAGCAGATGCCCGCCCACGAGGAGGAGCGCGAGTCCGCCGAGCGCGAGGGCGTCACCATGAACTGGCTGCGCACCATCTCGAGCGTCGACGAGGCCGACCTCACCGTCGAGATCATGGAACTCGACGAGAGCGGCCGCGCCGTCGGCACCGGCAGGTTCGAGAAGCTCGAAGCCGACACCGTGATCCTCGCCCTCGGGCAGGAGACCGACTCGTCCTTCCTGCGCCGCGTCCCCGGCATGCAGTTCGACCACGACGTGGTCAAGGTCGACCCGCGCACGCTCATGACCGGCGTCCCCGGGATCTTCGCCGGCGGCGACGCCGTCCCGTCCGAGCGCACCGTCACCATCGGCGTCGGGCACGGCAAGCGGGCGGCGCACCAGATCGACTCGTGGCTCGCCGGGCGCGACGCGACCCCGCGTCCCAAGCACCCGCTGGCGAGCTTCGACAAGCTGCACCTGTGGTACTTCGGCGACACCAGGGCCACCACCCAGCCCGAGCTGGAACCCGCCGAGCGCATCACCGACTTCGACGAGATAGTGGGCGGCCTGGACGACGACCAGGCCCACGTCGAAGCCGCGCGCTGCCTGTCCTGCGGCAACTGCTTCGAGTGCGACGGCTGCCTGGGATCCTGCCCGGAGGATGCGGTCATCAAGCTCGGCAAGGGCTTCAGGTACCGCTTCGACTACGACAAATGCACAGGCTGCGCCACCTGCTACGAGCAGTGCCCGGTGCACGCCATCGAGATGATCGAGGAGGTAGCACGATGAGCCGCACGATCATCGACGGCAACGAGGCAGCGGCCTCGGCCGCGTACAGGCTCAACGAGCTCTGCAGCATCTACCCGATCACCCCGAGCTCGACGATGGCCGAACTGGCCGACGAGTGGTCGGCCCAGCACAAGCAGAACGTCTACGGGATGATCCCCACCGTCGTGGAGATGCAGTCCGAGGGCGGTGCGGCGGGCGCCCTGCACGGCGCGCTGCAGGGTGGTGCGCTCTCGACCACCTTCACCGCCTCCCAGGGCCTGCTGCTGATGATCCCGAACATGTACAAGATCGCCGGCGAACTGACGTCGACTGTCTTCCATGTGGCGGCGCGCTCGCTGGCGGCCCAGGGCCTGTCGATCTACGGCGACCACCAGGACGTCATGGCGGTCAGGCAGACCGGCTTCGCCATGCTCTGCTCGGCGTCCCCGCAGGAGGCGCACGACTTCGCCGCGATCGCGCAGCTCGCCACCCTCACCTCGCGGGTGCCGTTCGTCCACTTCTTCGACGGCTTCCGCACCTCGCACGAGGTGAACGTCGTCGACCTGCTGAGCGACGAGCAGTTGCGCACCCTCGTCCCCGAGGAGCTGATCCGCGCCCACCGCAGGCGCGCGCTCTCCCCCGAGCACCCCTACATCAGGGGCACCGCGCAGAACCCCGACACCTACTTCCAGTCGCGCGAGACCGTGAACCCGTTCTACGCCGCGGTCCCCGGCCTCGTCGAGGACGCGATGGCGACATTCGCCGAGCTCACCGGCAGGTCGTACTCGCTGGTCGACTACCACGGCGACCCGGAGGCGGAGCGCGTGATCGTCGTCATGGGCTCGGGCGCCCAGACAGTCAGGCACACCGTCGACCACCTCAACGCGTCCGGCGCGAAGGTGGGCATGGTCCACATCAGGCTCTACAGGCCGTTCCCTGTCGAGGCGATCCTCGCGGCGATCCCGGCGTCGGCGAGGACCATCGCCGTCCTCGACCGCACCAAGGAGCCCGGCTCGGGCGGCGAGCCGCTCTTCCTCGACATCACGGCGGCGCTCGGCGAGGCCAACGCCCGCGACACCTCCGCCGTCGCGCGCCGACTCCCGCTCGTCGTGGGCGGACGGTACGGCTTGTCGTCCAAAGAGTTCACGCCGGGCATGGTCGCGGGCATCTTCGCCGAGCTCGCGCTGGCCAACCCCCGTCCGCGGTTCACCATCGGCATCAACGACGACGTGACCCACACCTCGCTGCCGTACGACCCGCACCTCGACATCCAGGACCCGCGGACGACCTCGGCGGTCTTCTACGGCCTCGGCTCGGACGGCACGGTCGGCGCCAACAAGAACACCATCAAGATCATCGGCGAGCTGCCCGACACCTACGCGCAGGGCTACTTCGTCTACGACTCGAAGAAGTCGGGCTCGCGGACGGTGTCGCACCTGCGCTTCGGGCCCAAGCCCATCGAGGCTCCGTACCTGATCAACAAGGCGGGCTTCATCGGTTGCCACCACTGGTCGATCCTGGAACGGGTGGATGTGCTGGAGTTCGCGCGTCCCGGCACGGTGCTGCTGATCAACACCCCGTACTCCCCCGACGAGGTGTTCGGCAGGCTCCCGCAGCCCATGCAGGAACGCATCATCGAGCTCGGCATCGAGCTGTGGGCGATCGACGCGAACCTCGTCGCCCGCAAGGCGGGCATGGGGAGGCGCACCAACACGGTGCTGCAGACCTGCTTCTTCGCCATCTCGAACGTCATGCCGCGCGAGGAAGCGATCGCCGAGGTGAAGCGGACGATCCGCAAGACCTACCTGCGCAAGGGTGAGGACGTCGTCGCCAAGAACGAGGCCGCCGTCGACGCGTCGATCGCCGACCTGCACCGCGTGGCGGTGCCGACGGCGCCGACGAGCGACCTGCCAATGATCCCGCCGGTGCCCGACACCGCGCCCGACTTCGTCAGGAGCGTCACAGCCTCCATGCTGCTCGGCACCGGCGACTCGCTGCCGGTGAGCGCGCTGCCGGTGGACGGCACCTTCCCGTCCGGCACCACGAAGTACGAGAAGCGCAACATCTCCGACATCATCGCTGAGTGGGACCCGGCCGCCTGCATCCAGTGCGGCAACTGTGCGTTCGTCTGCCCGCATGCTGTGCTGCGCGCGAAGTACTACACCGAGTCCGCGCTGGAGGGAGCACCCGACGGCTTCCAGTCGGCGCCGCTCAACGCGGCCGGCTTCCCCGGCAGCCGCTACACCCTGCAGGTGTACGCCGAGGACTGCACGGGCTGTGGCCTGTGCGTCGAGGCGTGCCCGGTCAAGGCCGGCGGCACCCGCAAGGCGATCAACCTCGCGCCGGTGCTGGAGCGCACCAAGGAGAAGGAGAACGTCACCTTCTTCGAGACGATCCCGGTGAACCGGCGCTCCCGCGTCGACTTCGCGAACGTCCGCGGCACCCAGTTCCTGGAGCCGCTGTTCGAGTTCTCGGGAGCCTGCGCGGGTTGCGGCGAGACCCCGTACCTCAAGCTGCTCACCCAGCTCTTCGGCGGTCGTGCGACGGTGGCGAACGCGACCGGCTGCTCGTCCATCTACGGCGGCAACCTGCCCACGACCCCCTGGTCGTCCAACAAGTACGGACGCGGGCCCGCCTGGTCGAACTCGCTGTTCGAGGACAACGCCGAGTTCGGGCTGGGCCTCCGGCTGGCCGCCGACCTCCACACGCAGACCGCGCGCGCCAGGCTGGAGCAGCTCCGTCCCGAACTCGGCGACGAGGTGGTCGACACCATCCTCAACGCGCCGCAGCAGTACGAGTCCGAGCTCTCGCAGCAGCGGGCACGGGTCGACGCCCTGAAGGCGCTGCTCGACACCATGAGCGGCCCGAAGGTCGAGGACCTGCGGTCGGTCGCCGACCACCTGCTGCGCCGCTCGGTGTGGATAGTCGGCGGCGACGGCTGGGCCTACGACATCGGCTCGGCGGGCCTCGACCACGTCCTCGCCTCGGGCAGGAACGTCAACATCCTCGTCATGGACACCGAGGTGTACTCCAACACGGGTGGCCAGGCGTCGAAGTCGACACCGCTCGGCGCGGTGGCGAAGTTCGCAGCGGGCGGCAAGCTCACGGGCAAGAAGGACGTCGCCATGCAGGCCGTCTCCTACGGCAACGTGTACGTCGCCAGGGTGGCGATGGGCGCCGACCCGCAGCAGACGCTGGCGGCGTTCCGCGAGGCCGAGGCGTACGACGGGCCGTCGCTCATCCTCGCCTACAGCCACTGCATCGCCCACGGCATCGAGATGCGGACGGGCCTCGACCAGCAGTACCGGGCGGTCGCCTCCGGCCACTGGCCGCTGATGCGGTACAACCCGGTCCTGCGGATGGCGGGCAAGAACCCGTTCCTGCTGGACTCCCCGCGTCCCCGCATACCGCTGCGCGACTACCACGAGAAGGAGTTGCGCTTCAGGATGTTGTCGAACAGCGATCCCGAGGCGGCGGAGCGCTTCCTCGAATTCGGGCAGGACGCCGTGAACCGGCGCTGGGCCGAGTACGAGGAGATGGCGACCAGGAGTGCCGACAGGTTCGCCGCCAACGTCAGGCGCGAGCTGTAAAGGAGCAGCCATGCATCTGGAGACCACCTACCTCGGCCTTCCCCTGCGGAACCCGCTGGTGGCGTCGGCAGGACCGCTCTCGCAGACGGTGGACGGGGTGCGCGCGCTGGCTGACGGCGGCGTGGGGGCAGTCGTCCTCTACTCCCTGTTCGAGGAGCAGGTGCTCGCCCACGACGCCCGCGTCGAGGCCGACGCCGAGTTCGACGACGAGATCGGCAACGCCTACGCCGAGGCGCTGTCGTACTTCCCGTCTGTCGAGTCGCGTCCCGAAGGGCTCGCCAGCCAGTACCTGAGCCTCGTCGAACGGGCCTCGGCGGCCATCGACGTCCCGCTGATCGCCTCGCTCAACGGCACCTCGGTGGGGTCGTGGACGCGCTTCGCCAGGCAACTGCAGGAGGCGGGCGCCGCGGCGCTCGAGCTCAACATCTACTTCGTCCCGGGCGACCTGCACCTGACCGGCGACGAGGTCGAGCAGGTGCACGTCGACATCGTCTCGGCGGTGAAGCAGGCGGTGACCATCCCGGTGGCGGTGAAGCTGTCCCCGCACTTCTCGTCCTTCGGCCAGCTCGCGGGGCGTCTCGTGGCGGCGGGCGCCGACGGCCTGGTGCTGTTCAACCGCTTCCTGCAGCCCGACGTGGACATCGAGCAACTCGCGGTCGTCCCGGGGGTCGAACTCTCGTCGCGGTCGGACTCGCGGGTGCCGCGGACGTGGATAGCGGCGCTGCGCAACCGGCTGCAGGTCTCGCTGGCGGCCACCTCGGGGGTCGAGGACGCCACCGACGTGGTGCGCTACCTGCTGGCGGGCGCCGACGTGGTGATGACGACGTCGGCGCTGATCCGCAACGGCGCCTCCTACTCCTCCGACCTGCTCGCCGGGCTCGAACAGTGGCTGTTCCGCAAGGGTTTCAGCGGGGTCGAGCAGGCGCGTGGCCTGCTGTCGGTGCCTGCCGGGGCGGACGCGAACGCCTACCAGCGCGCCGGCTACGTCACGGCGCTGCAGAAGGCCAAGAGCCGCTACGGCTCCTTCGCCTGAGCGTCCTGCCCACGCCCCGGCGGTGGTGCCCGAGCGGTGCCGGACCACTAGGGTGGTGAACCGTCAAGGCATCAGGAGGACAGCCATCATCGACGAGCCATCGGTGCAACCGGCACAGCCGGAACGGCCGGAACCAGAGTCGGCGGAGTCCGCCCCCGAGGCAGAGGGCCGGGTGCTCACCATCGCCGAGTTCACCGACAACTACGGCCCCGCCCATTCGGGGATCCTGTACGCGGTGCACTTCCTCGAGGAGCAGGTGCTGGCGGCCGGCCACAAGCTGCTGCTGGTGGCCCCGGTCGCCAAGGGTCCCAACCCGTTCGCGGGCAACGACAGGCGCCGCGAGATCAGGCTGCCGTCGGTGCAGCTGCCGGGCACCGGCGTGCGGATCTCGTTGGGCCAGGACTTCGACTACAGGCTCGCCCAGCTCGTCGCGAACCCGCCGGACGTCATCCACGTCCACGGCCTGGGAGCCATCGGCCTGCTGGGCATGTGGGTGGCCGAGCGGACCGGCAAGCCGCTCATCATCACCTGGCACACAGATTTCGAGGCGTACGCCGACCACTACTGGCACATGGTGCCGATCTTCACCGCCGCCTACAAGGTGTACAAGATGCACCTCAACGGCACCTGGAAGGAACTCAAGCGGCTGCGGTTCAAGCGGCCGCGCCGCGGGGGCGCACAGGTCGAACTCCTCCAGGTGGCGGCGAACATGCTGGCCGACGCCGACCTGGTCACCACGCCGTCGACCAAGACCGCCAACCGCGTGTTGGAGATCGCCCCGCAGGCCAAGGTGCGCGTGGTGCCGTCGGGGACCGACCCGTTGCCGGCCAGCACCCCGATCCCCAGGGCCAAGGGCCCGCGGCTGCTCTACGTCGGCAGGATCTCGGCGGAGAAGGGCATCGAACTGCTGCTCGACGCGTTCGAGCTGGTCAGGGACAACGTGCCGGACGCCGAGCTCATGATCGTCGGGCAGTGGGAGAGCACCCCGCCGGTGCTGCGCAACAAGCTCAAGCGCGCGCAGCGACACGGACGCGTGCGGCTGACCGGGGCGGTGCCCCGCGAGAAGCTCGGCGGCTACTACGCCTCGGCGGACCTGTTCGTGTTCCCGTCCCTGACCGACACCCAGGCGCTCGTGCTGCACGAGGCCGCCCACGCCGGCCTGCCGATCGTGCTGGTGGACGACGAACTGCGGCTCGTCGTCGATCCGGGGGTCAACGCCGAGCTCGCCCGTCCCAACGCAGTCTCGCTCGCGGGCGCGCTCATCAGGATGCTGAGCAGGCTCTCCGACAAGGAGTTCGCCGAACGGGCCGCGGCCCGCAGCCGGGAGCTCGCTGCCCAGTGGACGATCGCCTCGCAGTCGCGCCAGTTCGTCGACATCTACGAGGCAGTCGCCGACGGCCGTCCCGTCCCGCTCACCGACAACCTGAGCCCCGACTACGGCAGGCGCATCTTCCCGCACCGCAAGGTCAGGGCCAGCCTCGACTCGGGCCAGGAGAGCGCCTAGCCCCCGGCTCAGGCGAGCTGGCGGAAGCCGCGCAACCTGAGGCTGTTGAGCACGACGAAGACAGACGAGAACGCCATCGCCGCGCCGGCGATCATGGGGTTCAGGTAGCCGAGCGCCGCCAGCGGGATGGCCGCGACGTTGTAGGCGAAGGCCCAGAACAGGTTGCCCTTGATGGTGCCGAGGGTGGCCCTGGAGAGCCTGATGGCGTCGGCGGCCACCCGCAGGTCGCCCCGCATGAGCGTCAGGTCGGAGGCCTGGATGGCGGCGTCGGTGCCCGTCCCCAGCGCGATGCCGAGGTCGGCCTGGGCGAGCGCGGCGGCGTCGTTCACGCCGTCCCCCACCATCGCCACCTTCCTGCCCTGCGACTGCAGGGACTTCACGGTCGCCACCTTGTCGGCCGGCAGCACCTCGGCGATGACGTCCTCGATGCCCACCTCGGCGGCGACCGCGCGGGCCGCCCGCTCGTTGTCGCCGGTGAGCAAGACGGGACGCAGCCCGAGCGCGCGGAACCTCTCCACGGCCTGCGCAGAGCCGGTCTTGACGGTGTCGGCGACCTCGATGGTGCCGCGGAGTTCCCCGTCCCAGGCGACGGCGATGCTCGTCACGCCGCCCCGCACCCCGGCGTCGCCGAGGGCCCGGGCGTCCGCCGCGGGGTCGGCCCAGGCGAGTCGTCCCACCCTGACCTCCCGGCCGTCCACCACGGCGAGCACTCCCCGTCCCGGCTCGTTGGAGAACTCCTCCAGGCTGCCCCCGGAGGCCGCGTGCTCGGCGATGGCACGGGCTATCGGGTGTTCGGACCCGGACTCCGCAGCACCCGCGTAGTGCAGCAGTTCGGCCTCGGTGACTCCCCGGGGATGGACTCCCACGACGGCCATCACGCCCGTGGTGACAGTCCCGGTCTTGTCGAGGACGATGGTGTCGACCTCGCGCGTCCGTTCGAGAGCGTCGGCGCCCTTGATGACGATGCCCAACTGGGCACCGCGTCCCGTCCCGACGAGCAGCGCCGTCGGGGTGGCCAGGCCGAGCGCGCACGGGCAGGCGATGATGAGCACTGCCACCGCCGCGGCGGCGGCGAAGGGGAGCCCGGCGCCGGCCAGCAGCCAGCCCACGAGGACGACCGCGGCGATGCCGATGACGACGGGCACGAAGACGCCGGAGATCCTGTCGGCCAGCCACTGCACGCGCGCCTTGCCGGTCTGCGCCTCCTCGACGAGCCTGGCGATGTGGGCGAGTTGGGTGTCCTTGCCGACCCTGGTGGCCCTGACGACGAGCCTGCCGTTGGGGTTCAGCGTGGCGCCGGTGACGTGGTCTCCCACCGCGACGTCGACGGGCACCGACTCGCCGGTGACCATCGACGCGTCGATGGCGGAGAACCCCTTCACCACGACGCCGTCAGTTGCCACCTTCTCGCCTGGGCGGACGACGAACTCGCTGCCGA
>JAEWIK010000346.1 GCA_023387135.1 Actinomycetes bacterium
GCGTACGCCACAGCGGGCCGCATCCACTTCGACGGCGGCTTCTACCGCCACGACATCGCGCAGAAGGCCGCCGAGGGCCTGGTCTCGGCAGGCTCGTCGCTGAGCGGAGGCGTCGCATGACCATCCCCAACGTGCTCGCCACCCGCTACGCCTCACCCGCCATGCGGGACCTGTGGTCCCCCGAGCACAAGATCATCGCCGAGCGCAGGCTGTGGCTGGCGGTGCTGGAGGCCCAACGCGACCTGGGGGTCGATTTCGGCGGGGACGACCCCGACGCGGTGCTCGCCGCCTACGAGGCGGTGGTCGACACCGTCGACCTGGCGTCCATCGACGCCCGCGAGCGTGTGACGAGGCATGACGTGAAGGCGAGGATCGAGGAATTCTGCGCGCTCGCCGGCTACGAGCACATCCACAAGGGCATGACCTCCCGCGACCTCACGGAGAACGTCGAACAGCAGCAGATCCTCGGTTCGCTGAAGCTCGTGCGCGAGCGCATCGTCACCGTCCTGGTGAATCTCGCGCGCCTCGCCGTGCAGTACCGCGAGCTGCCGATGGCAGGCCGCTCGCACAACGTACCCGGCCAGGTGACGACGCTCGGCAAGCGGTTCGCCACCGCCGCCAACGAGGTCCTCGTCGCCTACGACAGGGTCGACGAGCTCATCAGGCGCTACCCCGCCCGCGGCATCAAGGGCCCGATGGGCACTGCCCAGGACATGCTCGACCTGCTCGGCGGCGACGGTGACAAGCTCGCCGAACTCGAACAGCGGGTTGCCTCCCACCTCGGCTTCGCCACCGTGCTGACCTCGACCGGCCAGATCTACCCGCGCTCCCTCGACCACGACGTGCTGTCGGCGCTCGTCCAGACCGCCGCCGGGCCCTCCAGCCTCGCCCTGACCATCAGGCTGATGGCGGGCCAGGAGCTCGTCACCGAAGGCTTCAAGCCCGGCCAGGTCGGGTCGTCGGCGATGCCGCACAAGATGAACACGCGCTCCTGCGAGCGGGTGAACGGCCTGACAGTCGTGCTGCGCGGCTACGCGTCGATGGCCGCGGAGATCGCCGGGGCCCAGTGGAACGAGGGCGATGTCTACGAGTCGGTGGTCCGCCGGGTCGCGCTGCCCGACGCGTTCTACGCGCTGGACGGCCTGTTCGAGACCTTCCTGACGGTCCTGTCCGAGTTCGGCGCCTTCCCGGCCGTCATCGAAGCCGAACTGCAGCGCTACCTGCCGTTCCTCGCGACGACGAAGGTGCTGATGGCCGCCGTCCGCCATGGGGTGGGACGCGAGGCCGCCCACGAGGCGATCAAGGAGCATGCAGTCGCCGTCGCGCTCGCCCTGCGTGCCGGGGCCGAGCGGAACGACCTGTTCGACAGGCTGGCCGCGGACCCGCGCCTCGGGCTCGACCTCGAACAGGTCGAGTGCGCCGTCGCCGACCCGCTCGAACTCGCCGGCTCGGCGACCGACCAGGTGGACAGGATCGTCGCGAGGGTCTCGGCGCTGGCGGCCGAGCACCCGGACGGCGCCGCCTACGTCCCCGGCGCGGTCCTGTGACCCAGCCCGGCTGGCGGACGTCGCTGCCGCTGGTCGGAGTGGGGCTGGCGGCGGGGTTCTTCTCCGGCCTGTTCGGCATCGGCGGCGGCATGGTCGTGGTGCCCGCCCTCGTCGCTGTCCTGCGGATGCAGCACCACCGTGCTGTGGGCACGTCGCTGCTCGCCATAGTCCCCGCGGTGGTCGCCGGGGTGGTCGCGTACGCGAGCGCCGGCAGCGTCGACTGGCTCGCCGCCGCGGCCGTGGCGGTCGGGGCGGTGGCGGGTGCCTGGGTCGGCAACCTGCTGCTGCCCAGGATCCCCCGCAGGGCGGCCCAGTGGATCTTCGCCGGGTTCGTCGTCGTGATGGCCGTGTCGCTGTTCCTCGTCGTCCCCGACCGCGGCACAGTCCCGGTGTGGGACGTCTGGCGGGTCGCGGCACTCGTGGGGCTCGGCGTCGCGGCGGGCGCGCTGGCGTCCATCCTCGGCATCGGAGGCGGCGGCGTGATAGTGCCCGTCCTGATGCTCGGCTTCGGCATGAGCGACCTCGACGCCAAGGGCACCTCGCTCGCCATGCTCGTCCCGGGCGTCGTGACGGGACTGGTCGGCAACCTGCGCCGCCGCAATGTCGATGTCCGGGCCGGGCTGGTCATCGGCGTGGTGGCTTTCGTCGCCACGCCCCTGGGCGCCTGGGTCGCCCACCTGGTCAGCGCGGAGGCCGGCAGCATCCTCTTCGCGTGCTTCCTCCTGGTCATCGCCGCCACGATGATCCACCAGGCCCTCAAGCGGGAGCGGCCCCCGGCGACCTAGCCTTCGACGAGGAGAGGAGAACCCGAGTCCTACTTCTCGCTGGCGAATTGCACCAGCAGCGCATCATTGCCGATGACCCCGTCCGTGATGGATCCGGTCTCTCCGACGGCGACGACACGGCCGCGAGCATCGACGTCGATGCCGTAGAGATGATCCGCCTCTCCCACAGAGACGAGCCTGCTCCACTTCATGACGCCCTCCGCAGTGAAGCGTGCCACCACCCCGGCGGTGTTCTCCGAACCGCCGCCGACGGGCTCAGTGCCGAAGAAGCTGCCGTCAGCCGAGGACGTCGCACCCGCAACTGTGATCTGGCCGTCGTGGGTGACGGTGACGCCGTTGAGGCGATCGTCCCCCGCCCCTCCGTAGGTCATGCCCCACACGACCTCCCCCTGGGGGTCGATCTCGGCAAGAGTCGCGTCGACGCTGTTGCCGACATCGGTGTACCCGGCGACCACGAGGTTGTCGTCGGGTGTCACCTGAACCGCCTTGAATTCGCCCATCATGGTGGACCCGTAGGCCTTGACCCACTCCGGCGTGCCGCCCTCGTCGAACCTGGCCAGCACGGCACCGTCAATGCCGCCGGCATCGATGCTCCCGGCCGCGTAGATGCTGTTGTCGGCGCCGACCGCGACACCAGAGAAGTACGCCGGGCAGGCGCCGTAGTCCTTCATCCAGTCGAGGGCCCCGGCAGGGCTGAACCTCGCGAGCACGCACCGGGCGTTGGACCCCGCCTTGCCAGCCGCCACGATGCTGCCATCCTTCGCGACCGCGACGGCGGTGAAGAAGTCGAGAACAGCACTGTCGAGTCCATTCGTCCATTCGACATCGCCGCGTGCGTTCAGCCTCGCCACGCCGTTGGCGACGGCCCCGCCGGCAACAGGCAACTCAGGCCCGGCGACGATGACTGCATTGTCGCCAGACGACGTCGCGGAGAGAACGCTCTGCTGGCCTCTGCTGTCGATAGTCAGTGAAACCTTCCCGCGGGCGCTCGACGTGACCCGCAGTCCGGCAGTGATGGGCGCGTCCGGATTCATGCCTTCGAAGTCCCCATCGTTGGAGTCCGTCGTTCCGAACGCGAAGACCCCTCCGTCGTCGAGCGAGGCGACACTGGAGAGCACGTCGTTTCCGCCGGACCCGGCGAAGGTGGAGACCTGCATCGCCGGCGCCGCACTCAGCCGGGAGACCCCCGCCGCCCTGAACCCCGATTCGAGTGTCGGCGCGGGAAGGGATGAGCCGACGGGCTCCTCGGCCGGGGACAACGTGGACGCGTCCGAGGAAACCTCGAGAGGGCCCGTTGCGGACTCGGACGTCACCGGTGCCCACGCGGAGGGCATCGGGTCTTGCCGGTCACTGGCCTGGTCGGCTCTGAAGAGCATGGGGTAGAACAGCACTCCGGCGCCCGCCAAGAGGACTATCGCAGCCAGCAGGATCATCCATCCCCGCCACCTCGGACGTCGTCTTTCGACCAAGCTCAGCGCCGACTGCGCGGTGAGCGAGGGTAGGTCGGAAGCCGTTTGGTGGATGCCATCACGGAACGCCTGCTCGGCTCGCTGATTGTCAGTGGAGTTGGGGTCGTACAGTTCGAACATGGGTCACCTCCTCAATGCCAGTTGATCCCTCAGCGCTGTGAGCGCATGGCGGACCAGGGATCGAGCGGTCGCCTCGCTCACCTTCAGAATGTGCGCGATATCGCCATAGCTGCGGTCCTCCAGATAGCGCAAGACCACCGCCGCACGTTGCCTGGCGGGCAGCCGCCTGCACAGCCGCATCGCCTCGTCAGCATCTGTCACAGTCTCCGCAGGGTCGGGCATGGCCGACGCCAGTGAGTCCAGTTCGGCGACCACAGTCGTCCTGTGGCCCCGTCGCCGCGAACTCACGTGGGCGTTGATGATGCTTCGTCGAAGGTAGGCGCCAGGATCGTCCATTCGGCACACCCTCGACCACCTGGGGAAGACGTTCGTCAGCGCATCCTGGATAGCATCCGCCACCTCCTCGCGGTCCGTCGTGACAGCCCGAGCAAACCGAAGCAGCTCGATCCAGTGGCTTGTCACGTACTGTTCGAAGGTGGCCGTCGAGGCATCGATCTCGGTCCCTGCGGCGACTCCTCGCTTCAGGCCGGGCACGTGCCCACGCCCAACCAGTCGGAGGGAGACGCTGCCGAACGGGCTGCCAAGACCAGGGACGCATCGCGCGACCGGGGCAGCTTCGCGTTCAGTCTTTCAGGGCCTGGCTCTTCAGCCAGAGAGTCGTTGCGGGTCAGTGCTGCCGGAGGGTTGCCTTCCGCCGTCCATCTCACATAGGTAAGACGCCGAACGGGCGCGATCTGTGCAAAGAGTCGTGGCATCGCCATGCTCGCCCCTCTCAACGCTGAGAGTCGGGCTCGGGGGATGCCCGAGCTCCGGTTGCAGGGTATCCGCACCCGTCAACCGGGTCCGGTGGTCGGCCGGATGGCGGGCACGGGGGAGTCCAGTCCGCGGGGCTCCGGTTATGGTGACGCCATGCTCGAGCTGCCACTGATCCATGCCGGGAAGGTTCGTCGCCTCTACGACGGGGGTGAGAAGGGGATTCTCCTCGTCGCCACCGACAACATCTCCGCCTTCGACTACGTGCTCTCCACCCAGATCCCCGACAAGGGGAAGGTGCTCACCCAGCTCTCGCTGTGGTGGTTCGAGCAGTTGAAGGACGTCGGCGCCAACCACGTGCGCTCCACCGACGTGCCCGACGAGGTCGCGGGCCGCGCCTTCTACGTGGAGCCGCTGGACATGGTGCCGATCGAGTGCATCGCGCGCGGCTACCTGACGGGGTCGGGCTGGAAGGAGTACAAGACCTCCCAGACGGTGACGGGCATCCCGCTGCCGGCAGGGCTGCTCGACGGCTCGCGCCTGCCCGAGGCGATCTTCACCCCGTCCACCAAGGCCCCGATCGGCGAGCATGACGAGAACATCTCGTTCGACACCCTGGTCTCGCTGCACGGCGAGGAACTGGGCACGCGCCTGAAGGACGCGACCCTGGCGCTCTACACGCGCGCCGAGGAGATCGCGCGCGAGCGCGGGATCATCCTGGCCGACACGAAGTTCGAGTTCGGCCTGCGTCCCGACGGCACGCTCGTGCTCGCCGACGAGGTGCTGACACCCGACTCGTCGAGGTTCTGGGA
>JAEWIK010000049.1 GCA_023387135.1 Actinomycetes bacterium
GTACTTGACGTTGGCGGCCCAGGTGCCCTTCCGCGGCAGCCGGGCGACGCCGTTGGGCTGGTAGCCCACCTT
Organism: Actinomycetes bacterium; assembly: GCA_023387135.1. Lineage (GTDB taxonomy): Bacteria > Actinomycetota > Actinomycetes > Propionibacteriales > Propionibacteriaceae > Propionicimonas. The sequence continues at coordinate 73 of JAEWIK010000049.1, forward strand.
CCGGCTGACGGCGTTCGAGGCGGGATTGTCGACGAACGCGCCGGAGGTGAGCTCCTCGAAGCCGAGGTGGTCGAAGCACAGCGCGCAGATCGCCTGCCGCATCCGCGTGCCGATCCCCTTGCCGTGGTGCTGCAGCCCCAGCCACGAACCCGTCTCGCCCGATCGGGTGGCGAGGAAGTCCTTCGTGGTGACTCCCTGCGACCCGACGATGACTCCCTCGTACTCGACCGCCAGTTCCAGCGTCCACTGGTCGGGGGACCAGCCGCTGCGCGTGCTCCAGTGGTAACTCACGAAGTCGGTGGGCAGTCGGTCGGCGGGGGCGTCGGTCCACGGGTGGTAGAACGGCGCCTCGTCGGGCTTGTGGACACCCGCCAGCGCCACGTCGATCAGCCGCGGCAGCACCTCGTCGGTGATGGGCAGCAGGACGACCGGGCCGGCCTCGACGCGCAGCCCGAACGGCGGGAACGCCTCGTGGAGGTCGACCATCCGACTACTTCGCGAGGCCGTAGAGCCTGTCGCCCGCGTCGCCGAGACCGGGGACTATGTAGCCGAGCTCGTTGAGGCGCTCGTCGACGGCCGCCACGACGAGCGTGCACGGGATGCCGAGCGGGTCGACGATGTCGCGGACGTGCTGGATGCCTGCCGGCGCGGCGAGCAGGCAGATGCAGGTGATGTGGTCGGCACCCCTGTCGACGAGGAACTCGACGGTGCCGCCGAGCGAGCCGCCGGTGGCGAGCATCGGGTCGAGCACGTAGCACTGGCGACCCGACAGGTCCTCGGGCAGGCGCTCGGCGTACGTGAACGGCTGGAGCGTCTCCTCGTCCCTGACCATGCCGACGAAACCGACCTCCGCCGTGGGCATCACGCGCAGGAAGCCTTCGAGCATGCCGAGGCCGGCGCGCAGGATCGGCACGACCAGCGGGGTCGGCTTGCTGAGGGCGACTCCGGTGGTGGCGGTGATGGGCGTGACAACGGTGACGGGGTCGACCCTCACCTGCCGGGTGGCCTCGTAGGAGAGCAGCGTCATCAGTTCCTCGACGAGCTGCCGGAAGGTCGGGTTGGCGGTGTCCTTGTCCCTGAGCAGGGTGACCTTGTGGGCGACGAGCGGGTGATCTATAGCGAGCAGTTCCACGGCTTAAACCTAGACGTAACGGGCTGTGTCGTGCGCACTCACGCCCGATTCGGGCACCGGTGCGACGGGCGTGCGGGCTGGGGAATGCGCTACCGGACTGTGCCAGTGGGGCCGATGTCTGACACGATGGACAGCACCAAGGTTAGGAGCTGGGCGTGAGCGGGACGACAGGCGACTTCGACATGGAGCTGCCCAACCTCGGTGATGACCGTCCGGGGTTGGACGAGCTCGACGACGTGGACGACGCCGACCTCGACGAGGTCGATGAGGACGATCCCGATGCCGACGACGACGACGATGACGACTACCCCGACGACGCGACTGAGGACGACATCGACCTGATCCTCGCCCTCTACCGCGAGGAGGGGCAGCCGGTGTCCATGGCGCTCGACCTCGAACTCGCCAACGATCTCGACTCGCTCATGACGGCGCTGCGGCGCATTCCCGGGGACGCCGGCGCTCTCGCCATGGTGTCGCTCGCCAGCGAGGTGTTCGTGCTGGTCAGGGTGCGCGGCAAGAAGGTGCAGGTCTTCCTGTCCGACGCCGGCGCGGCCGCCGACTGGCCGATCGCCCGCGATGTCGTCGACTACCTGGGGATCGACCCTCCCGACGAGGACGAGGACACCTTCCCCGTCGGCGACCTGGACATCCTGGCCGACGCCGGCCTGCCCGACTTCGAGCTGGAGGCCATCGCGTCGGAGTACGACGAGGACTCTGTCGGCCTGCTGGAGCAGATCGCCACGAAGATCAAGTTCGGCAGCGAGTTCTCCAAGACCGTCTCTGCGTCCTTCGACTGAGACCGTCCCGCCGGTGAACCGCTGGGAGCCCTCCATGCGGCAGGCCCTGGACGAGGCACGGGCCGCCGCCGACCACGCTGACGTGCCGATCGGCGCCGTCGTGCTCGACGCGGACGGACGGGTGATCGCCGGGGCCGGGAACGAACGCGAGTTGCTGGGCGACCCCACGGCGCACGCCGAGGTGCTGGCGCTGCGGCGGGCCTCGGAGCGGCTGGGCAGGTGGCGGCTGGACGGCTGCACCCTCGTCGTCACTCTCGAACCGTGCACGATGTGCGCGGGAGCGCTGGTGCTGGCGAGGGTCGACAGGCTCGTGTTCGGCGCCTTCGACCCCAAGGCGGGTGCCGTCTCCTCGCTCTGGGACGTCGTCCGCGACCCGCGGCTCAACCATCGCCCCGCCGTGGTCACCGGCGTGCTCGCCGAGGAGTGCGGCGCCGTCCTGCAGGAGTTCTTCGCGTCCCAGCGTCCCCGGTGAGGCAGGCTGACGCCGCCGGTCCCCGCGGTCCCGATTCGCCCGCCCGGGCGGCGTTTGACTACACTCTCCCGCGGTGGCGTGTCTGAGCGGCCTAAAGAGCGCGCCTCGAAAGCGCGTGAGGGGAAACCCTCCGAGGGTTCAAATCCCTCCGCCACCGCCAAGGGCTGTCGACGACAGTTGACAGCCAGGTTCGATGGAACCGCGAACGCTATCTTGCCCGGTTGGGTGAGGCGGCGTTTCGTTACGTGATCTCAAAGAGGTCGACGCCAGGGGCTATGCGATCGAAGAAGCCGGGAGCGCCGTCATGGCAGTGCGCCTGTCAGGCCGTCACCAGACCGACTCAGTGAGTTTGAGGCGATGAGGTCGCAGGGGGAGGTGGCGAGGTGTGAACGTCGTTGAACGGCACCGCGTCCGATGACAGCAGCTGCGTAAGCGCCTGGGAATAGCCCTCTGCAACGTCGT
>JAEWIK010000151.1 GCA_023387135.1 Actinomycetes bacterium
GTCCTGCGCAGCTCGCCGTCGCTGGCGTCCGCCACCTGCCCGGCCACGTCGACCACCTGCCGCGCCCACCTCACGAAGTCGCCGGCGGTCAGGCCCGACAGGTCGAGGACGTCCCCCAGCGCGTTGCCCGCTGCCCAGTGGTGGATGGCCTCGGCGAAGCCGATGTCGGGTTCGACGTGGCTGGGGAGCCTGTGGTCGCGCTCGGTGAGCGACACCTGCCGCCAGATCCCGCGCAGCGCCGACTGCGCCTGCTCGCTCGTCCTGTCGGGCATCCGGGACGGGCGCCTGTCGCCCCGTGCCTCGTACACCAGCGACGACAGCACCGCCGCCAGCTGCGGCGCCGACAGCCCGTCGAACACGCCGGCCCTGACGGCCTCGGCGGTCACCAGGTCGAGCTCGGAGTAGATGCGGGTGAGCATCCTCCCCGCGTCAGTGACCTCCTTGCCCCCCTCTGTCAGGTAGCCCATCGACTCCAGCACCGAGCACACCCTGTCGAACCGCACGGCGATGGTGTTCGACCGGCGATCCGCCTGCTGCTGCAGCGTGTCGGTCTCGCGTTCCAGCCGCAGCGCGACCTCGGCGGCCCTGGCGTGCAGCTCGCGGTCGGGGCAGGAGTGGCAAGGGTGGGCGAGGAGTTCCTGCCGAAGCTCGGCGATCCTGCCCATGGCCTCGGCGTCGGCACCCTCGGACGGGCCCCGCTCCCACTCGTATTGTTCGCGGTCGAGCTTCGCCCGCAGGGCGGCGGCGAGGTTGCGCCGGAACGCCGGCGAGCGCGGGTCGAAGTGCTTGGGCACCTTCATCCGTCCGGCCACCTGCGGCGGTTGCGGGAAGTCGATCGGGGTCAGCCGCTTCACCTGCGAGTCGGCGGTCATGACGGTGGGCTGCGGACCGTCGGCGCCGCCGCCGGCGTCGATCACCACGGCCCAGCTGCGCCTGCGCTTGGCCGGGATGTCGATGATGTCGCCGGGGCGCAGCCCGCGCAGGACGGCTATCGACTCCGACCTCCTGTCGGCGCGCCGGTTGCGGGCGGCGGCGGCCTCCAGGTCGCCGATCTGCGCGCGCAGCCTCGCGTACTGCTGGAAGTCGCCCCTGTCGCAGGTGGCGCGCCGCCATTCCTCGGTCGCCTGCGCCTTGTTCCTGGCGATCGTCCGGGCGACCCCGACGACCGAGCGGTCGGACTGGTACTGCGCGTACGACTGTTCGAGCAGGCCGCGCGCGCGGTCGCGGCCGACGGTGGCGACGAGGTTCACCGCCATGTTGTAGGTCGGCTTGAAGCTCGATCGCAGCGGATAGGTGCGTCGCGAGGCCAGCCCCGCCAGCGCACGCGGGTCGAGCCCCGGCTGCCAGCACACGACGGCGTGCCCCTCGACGTCGATGCCTCGCCGTCCTGCCCGCCCCGTGAGCTGGGTGTACTCCCCCGCGGTGATGTCGGCGTGGGCCTCGCCGTTGTACTTCACGAGTTTCTCCAGCACGACGCTGCGGGCCGGCATGTTGATGCCGAGCGCCAGCGTCTCGGTGGCGAACACCACCTTCACCAGTCCTGCCGCGAAAGCCTCCTCCACCGCCTCCTTGAAGGCGGGTAGCAGCCCGGCGTGGTGGGCGGCGATGCCGTTGCGCAGCGCGTCGGACCAGCTCGCGTAGTCGAGCGCCGCGAGGTCGGACGGGCTCAGCCCCTGCGTGTGCCGGGCGGCGATCTCGTCCAGCGCCGCGCGCTCGGGGGCCGTGGTGAGCCGCAGCCCCGACTGCATGAGCTGGTGGACGGCGGTGTCGCAGCCCTGCCTGGAGAAGATGAAGTAGATGGCGGGCAGCAGCCCTGCCGCCTCCAGCCGCTCGACGGCGCCGTCCCTGCGCGGGACGAGGTGCCTGCTGGCCTGCGCGTGCCCGTGCGCTGCCGCGCCCCCGTAGCGTCCCGACCCGTAGCCTGCGGTCCGCCTGCCGTTGCCCGACCTCCCCCGCGGGCGGCGGCTGTCGTCCCGCACCCCGCGGGACTCCTCCTTGGCGAGCCTGAGCAGTTCGGGGTTCACCTCCCACGACGGGTCTGCGCCCACCGCCGCGGCCTGGCTGAAGAGGTCGAGCAGGCGGCGTCCGACGAGCACGTGCTGGAAGAGCGGCACAGGCCTGCGCTCCGACACGACGACGGCGACGTCGCCGCGCACCTCCGCGAGCCAGTCGCCGAACTCCTCGGCGTTGCTCACCGTCGCCGACAGCGCCACGATCTGGACGGAGTCGGCCAGCGAGATGATGACCTCCTCCCACACCGGGCCGCGGAACCTGTCGGCGAGGTAGTGCACCTCGTCCATCACCACGAAGCCGAGGTTCTCCAGCGTCCTGGAGCCCGCGTACAGCATGTTGCGCAGCACCTCGGTGGTCATCACCACGACCGGCGCTTCGCCGTTGACCGTCGTGTCGCCGGTGAGCAGGCCCACGTTCGCCTCGCCGTGGCGGGCGACCAGGTCATGGAACTTCTGGTTGGACAACGCCTTGATCGGGGTCGTGTAGAAGCACTTGCGCCCCTGCTCGAGCGCGAGGTGGACGGCGAACTCCCCCACTACTGTCTTGCCGGCGCCGGTGGGTGCTGCGACCAGCACCCCGCGACCTCCCGCGACATGCGCGCAGGCCTCGACCTGGTAGTCGTCGAGGGCGAACGGGAAGGAGGCGCGGAAGCCCTCCAGCGGCGAGACGTCGGAGTTCACGGTCCGAGGCTACTTGGCCCGCTTCTTCCCACCGGCCTTGACCGGCTGCGCGCCGGCGAAGATGGTGAGCTTCGACGGTGCGGCGGTCAGCCGCAGCGGCACGTCGCCGAGTTCCTCGCCGTCGGCCATGGCGAACAGCCCGTCGCCGTCCACCACGACCTCCTTCGCCCGCATGAGCTCGACGGCAGGGTCGCTGACGAAGCCCCCGTCGTACATCCTCGGCAGCAGCCGCAGCAGCGTCATCCGGCTGACCGGGTTGATGATCGTGAGGTCGAGGTAGCCGTCGGTCACGTCGGCCTGCGGGCACGCCATCATGCCGCCGCCGAAGAAGCCGGCATTGCCGACACAGATGAACATGGCGGTCTGCTCGAAGGGCTTGCCGTCGATGACCAGCCGGTACGGGACGGGCTCGAACACGGCGAGCTCGGCGAGGGCCGCCCAGGCGTAGCTCAACCCGCCCAGCGACCACGACAGTTCGTTGGTGCGCTGGTTCACCCTGCCGTCGTAGCCTGTCGACACTATCGAGCCGACCCACCGCCGTTCGGCGCCGTCGAGCAGCCTGCCTTCCGCCTCCATGAGGTCGATCCGCTTGGTCTCGCCCTCGATGACCGCCCTGGTGGCGGCCATGGTGTCGTTCGGCACCCCGGTGCCGCGGCAGAAGTCGTTGCCCCGGCCGGCGGGGATGAGCCCGAGCGGGACGTCGGTGCCGGCGGCGGCGTTCAGCCCGAGGTGCATCATGCCGTCCCCGCCCATCACGAGCAGGGCGTCGGGACGGTGACCTTCGACCGTCGGCCGGGCGTGTTCGACGGCCGAGATGCAGCGCAGCCTGGCGTCGGCGAACGAGGTGGTCTGGTAGACCCGCAGGTTCGCCCCCGGCATGCCCGTCAGCAGCTCGGTCGCGACCTTCGGCAGCATCTTGCGCGCGCGGCCGTGGCCGGCGGAGGGGTTGACGACGAGCGTCAGCGTCGGCCCGTCGTAGTTGAGCAGCGTCATGCTGTCACCGCCGTGTCGCCGGTGCGCGCCAGCGCGCGCCGGTCATGCACGTGCGCTATCGCCTCCGCGATGAGGTAGAGCACGGCCATGGGGACGGCGAGGGCGAGCATCGAGAACGGGTCGGTGGACGGCGTCGCCGCCGCGCCGAAGACGAAGGTGCCGAAGATGACGTAGGTGCGGGCCTTGGCGAGCTGCCTGGCCTTGAGCACCCCGATCAGGTTGAGGCCCACCACCACGACGGGCATCAGGAAACCCAGCCCGAAGACGACCATCAGGCGCAGCATGAGGTCGAGGAACTGCCGCACGTCCAGCAGGTTCATCACCGGCACGCTCTGCGGGGTGAACGACAGCAGCACCGAGA
>JAEWIK010000184.1 GCA_023387135.1 Actinomycetes bacterium
ACACAGGTGTGCACCGCGAGCCGCACGTCGTCCACCGACTGCAACAGCTTCGCCTCGGCGGCCAGCGCCGCGTCCTCACCGGGCTGCGGGTCGACAGCGGCTATCTCGTCGAGGCCGAATTTCAGCAGGTCGAGTTCGCGCAGCCGCGCCTGCGCCTGGCCCGTCAGGTCGGCGAGTTCGGACGCCAGCCTGCGTCGCAGTTCGTAGCTCTCCCGGTAGCGGCCCAGCACCGCACCCAACTCGTCGCCGGCGAAGCTGTCGAGCACCTCGCGCTGGCGTTCGGCGGACCCGAGCCGGAGCTGCTCGGACTGGCCGTGCACGGTGACCCACTCGCCGACGAGTTCCTGCCCCGCCCCGGCCGGCACCTGCGCGCCTCCCACCGTCATGCGGGAGCGGCTGGCGCTGAGCTGCCGCGTGGTGAGGACCTCCCCCTCGTCGCTCTCCCCGCCCAGTTCGGCGACCGCCGCCAGCGCCGCGGGCGGCAACTGCCAGCGGCCCTCCACCAACGCGCGGGACGCCCCGACGCGGACGAGCCGCGGGTCCGCCTTGGCGCCGGTGAGCAGCGCCAGGCCCGTGACGATCATTGTCTTGCCGGCACCCGTCTCGCCGGTCACCGCGGTGAAGCCGGGACTCAGGTCGATGGCGGCCTCGCCGATGACTCCCAGGTCGACGATCCGCAGCTCAACGAGCATGCGCTGCATCCCTCTCGGCGGCTCCGCGCCAGCCGTCGACCGGCAGGTCGAATTTGCGGACGAGGCGGGTGACGAAGGGCTGCTCGGACGTTCTCGCCAGCCGCAGCCGGCGCGCCCCCGCGCAGACCTCGATCACCGCGCCGGCGGGCACCTCGACGCTGCGCCTGCCGTCGCACCAGATGACGCCGTTGGGGGTGGCGGGCAGCACCTCGATGCTCACTGCCGTCCTCGCGCTCAGCACGACGGGGCGGTTGAACAGCGCGTGGGCGGACAGCGGGACGAGCAGCAGCGCGTCGATGTCCGGCCAGACGACCGGCCCGTGGGCGGAGAAGGCGTAGGCGGTCGAGCCGGTGGGGGTCGCCACCAGCACCCCGTCGGTGGCCCAGCGCGACAGCGGCCTGTCGTCGATGCGCACCAGCACTTCCAGCATGCGTTCCCGCGCGAGCTTCTCGATCGAGCACTCGTTGATGGCGAACGACTGCCAGATGACGTCACCGCCGGGACGGCTGCGGACGACGGCGTCGATCGTCATGCGCTCCTCGACCTGGTAGTCGCGGGCGACGACGCGCTCGATGAGCGAGCCGACCTCGGAGGATTCGAGTTCGGCGAGGAAGCCGACGTGGCCGAGGTTCACGCCGAGCACGGGGATCTCCAGGGGGAGCGCCCACTCGGACGCGCGCAGGATGTTGCCGTCGCCGCCGAAGACGACCACCAGTTCACAGGACCCGGCGTCCCGCTCCGTCAGCTCGGCGACGGCGTCGGCGGGCACGTGCCCGTCGAGCAGGTCGATCTCGCCCTCCCCGACGAGGGTGAGGATGCCCGCCGCGTGCATGCCGGTGATGAACTCGACGGCCGATTCCAGGGCGGCAGGACGACGGGGGTGGATTGTCACTGCAACCAGGCGGCGATCGGCGTTCACGAGCACACCCTAATCGCCGTCACCCGCATTTGACTGGGGGTTCACCCCGGCTTGTGCATCGCGGGCCGCCGCCTCCCCGCTGACCAGCCTGACGAAGAACTCGACGTTGCCGTTCTCGCCGGGGAGCCGGCTCGCCCCCGTCCACGCGGGGCGCCAGCCGAGCGTCTCCGCGGTGTCGCAGACGTCCTCGACGGCCTGGCGCCGACGCCCCTCGTCGCGCACCACCCCATGGTCGTCCAGGCCCGACCTTCCCACCTCGAACTGCGGCTTGACGAGCAACAACGCCTCGCCCGACGGCTCCAGCACCGACAGCAGGGGCCCGAGCAGCAGGCGCAGCGAGATGAAGGACACGTCCGCGACGACCAGCCCGACCGGGACGCCTCCGACGTGGCCGAGGTCGAGCGACCTGAGGTTGGTCCGCTCCCAGACCGTGACCCGCGGGTCGGCCCGCAGTCGCTCGTCGAGTTGCCCGTGCCCGACGTCCACCGCGTACACCCGCTCGGCGCCGGCCTCCAGGCACACCTGCGTGAAGCCGCCGGTGGAGGCGCCGGCGTCCAGCACCCGCGGCGGAATCCTCGTGCCCGACTCGGCGAGCGCGCCGAGCAGCTTGTGGGCCGCGCGCGACACGTAGTGGTCGGCCTGGGTGACGACAATCGCGTCCTGCTGGCCGACCTGCTGGGACGGCTTGGCGGCGGGGTTGCCGTTCACCGTCACCACCCCGGCGGCGATGGCCGACTGGGCGGCGGTCCGCGAGCGCACCAACCCGCGCGTCACGAGTTCGGAGTCGAGGCGGCTCACCGCTGCTCGTCGGCCCCGTTCAGCGCCCGCTGGAGCACCTCCAGCGCGGCGGCGAGTTGTTCGTGGTGCGTGCCGACGTCCTCGCCGAGATCGAGGGCTGCGAGGGCCTCGTCGATGCTCGCCTCGCCTGTCACGGGAGGTTCCGGCTGGGCCTGGTTCGTCACGCGGTCATCCTAGTGTCCGATCCCGTCCGAGAGTTTCGTCACGACCCCTTGACAGCCACCACGGCTTCCCAGTAGCTTCACTGAAACAAATCCGGTTCAATGAACCATGACTCCAGCGACGACGCTGCGGGTCCTGACACGCGGGGCGGCTGGCTCCCGCGGACGGCGATGGCGCCGCCCCAGACGGCGCCGGAAGAGGGCATGACATGACAAAGGCAGGACCGTACGACGGCGTCACCTCCTCCGAGGCGAGCTTCGAACGCGCGATGGAGGCCGGCGGCGGCGTGTTGCGGCTGGCTCCCACCTGGGTGCCGCGGTCGTTCTGCAC
>JAEWIK010000316.1 GCA_023387135.1 Actinomycetes bacterium
GGGCAAGGGCGGGCACAAGGTCTCGGGCAACCCCGCCAAGCGCGGCCAGAAGGGAGTGGCCCCCGCTCCGGCGGCGACGCCGCCCGCGGCAGCCTTCGGGCTGCCGAGCCAGCCCACCGAGGCCGACCTGACCAAGGCGATGGGCGACTTCCAGTTGCCGCCCGACCTGCAGAAGCTCTTCAACCAGCAGAACCAGGGACCGCGCCAGTAGCTGTACTGTCCCGCCATGGGCCACCACCACGCGCCTCCCGGTCTCGGAGAACCCGAGTTCTTCGCGCACGGGCACGCGGGTGCCGCCCCGGGGGGTGAACCCCTCACCGAGCGCCTGCACCTGCACGGGACAGTCCTGCCCGACGGCGAGGTCCGCGACCTGTGGGTGGTGGACGGCGTGATCCGGACGGAGCCCGTCGCCGGCGCCGTCACGGTCTGCCGCAACGCCTGGCTGGTGCCGGGGCTGGTGGACGCCCACTGCCACATCGGCCTCTCGTCCCACGGGGGCGTCGAGCGGGAGGTCGCGGAGGCCCAGGCCCGCACCGACAGGGACGCCGGAACGCTGCTGGTCAGGGACGCCGGTTCGCCCGTCGACACGCACTGGATCGACGACGAGCCCGACCTGCCGCGGATCGTCCGCGCCGGACGGCACATCGCGCGCACCGCGCGTTACATCCGCCACTACGCCGCCGAGGTCGAACCGGAGGCGCTGGTCGCCGAGGTGGACCGGCAGGCCAGGCGCGGCGACGGGTGGGTCAAGCTGGTGGGGGACTGGATCGACCGTTCGGTGGGCGACCTGAGCCCGCTCTGGCCCGCCGACGTCGCCGCTGCCGCCATCGCCCGGGCGCACGAACTGGGCGCCAGGGTCACCGCCCACTGTTTCGGCGAGGAGTCGGTCCACCAACTCGTCAGGGCAGGGATCGACGGCATCGAACACGGCACGGGCCTGGACGACGCCACGATCTCGCTGATGGCGGCGCGGCAGGTCTCCCTCGTGCCGACGATGATCAACCTGGAGAACTTCCCTGCCTTCGCCGACGCGGGCGAGGCAAAGTTCCCCGGCTACGCCGCGCACATGCGCTCCCTGCACGCCCGACGGTTCGAGACCATCGGGAAGGCGGTGGACGCGGGAGTGCCCGTGTACGCGGGCACCGACGCCGGCGGCACGCTCGGCCACGGCATCCTGCCGTCCGAGATAGGCCTGCTGGCGATGGTGGGTGGCGCCGAGTTCGCGCTCGGGGCGGCGTCCTGGCGTGCCCGCTCGTGGCTGGGGGCTCCCGGCAGCCTCACCGAGGGCGCGTGGGCCGACCTCGTGGCGTACGACTCCGACCCCCTCGCCGACGTGGCGGTGACCAGGCGTCCGACGCTGGTCATCCTGCGTGGCAGGCTCGTGGGCTGAGGGGAGGAGGCAGCAGTGGGGACGCCGTACGTCGTCAACATCCAGCGCTTCTGCGTCCACGACGGACCGGGCCTGCGGACCACAGTCTTCTTCAAGGGCTGCCCGCTGCGCTGCCCGTGGTGCCACAACCCCGAGTCGCAGTCGTTCGAGCCCGAGAGCATGCCCCGCGCGGACGGCGGCGTCGAACTGGTAGGGCGCCGCTACAGCGTGGACGACCTTGTCGACGAGGCGACCAGGGACGTCATGTTCTACGACCAGTCGGGCGGCGGGGTGACGCTGTCGGGCGGCGAGGTGATGGCCATGCCCGACTTCGACTTCGTCCTCGACCTGGCGGGGCGGCTCAGGTCCCGGGGCATCTCGCTGGGGATCGACACCTGCGGGGTGGCGGCCACCGAACGCTTCCGCAGCATCGCGCCGCTGGCCGACTTCTTCCTCTACGACCTGAAGTTCCTCGACCCCGCGGCACACCGGCGGTGGACGGGGGCCTCCAACCGGCTGGTGCTGAAGAACCTCGAGGTGCTCGCCGAGCTGGGAGCGACTGTCGACCTCAGGCTCATCCTGCTCGACGGGCTCAACGCCGACATCCCCACGATCGACGCCACGATGGAGTGGCTGGCGGGCCACGGCATCACTCCCCGCCGGGTGCACCTGCTGCCGTACCACCGGCTCGGCAGCGACAAGCGCGCCCGCCTCGGCCGTCCCAGTACGCAATTCGTCTCCCCGTCCGACGATACGATGAGCGCGGTGAAGAGCCGCGTCGAACGCTACGTCCCCGAGGTGGTCCTCGGCGGCTGAATCGGCAGGACTGCAGGTCGGCGCGGGGACGAGGAGCGCGAATGACAGCGACGGCGACGGTGGCCTCTGGAGTCGACGTGGACGGCAGGCGCGGGTTCACGCCGCGCACCAAGCGGCTGCGCGAGCAGAGCGAGACCACCCGTCCGGCCCTCTCGCTGGAGCGGGCGCTCATCGAGACGAGGGTCTACACCGAGTACGAGGGCAAGGTGCCCGCGCCGGTGCTGCGCGGCCTGTTCTTCAGGCAGTTGATGGCGGAGCGCACCCTCTACCTCGGCGACGACGAGCTGATAGTGGGTGAGAAGGGGATCGGACCGCAGTCCGCGCCGACCTTCCCCGAACTCTGCTGCCACACCCTCGACGACTTCGACAACATGGCGGGCAGGGAGCGGGTGAGCTTCGCCGTCAGCGACGAGGACAGGCTGCTGCAGGCCGAGGTCATCATCCCGTTCTGGCACGAGCGCGCGACCATGACCAAGATGAACGCGGCGCTGCCGCCGGCCTGGCACTCCCTGTTCCAGGCGGGACTCTTCACCGAGTTCATGGCGCAGCGCGGGCCCGGCCACACCGTGGCCGACGGCAAGATCTACGCCCGCGGCTACGTCGACTTCCTGGCCGACATCGACGCGAGGCTCGCCGCCCTCGACTACTGCACCGACCTCGACGCCGGAGCCCACGCCGCCGAGTTGCAGGGCATGAGGCTGGTCTGCGAAGGCATGATCATCCTCGGCGAACGCTACGCCGCGCTGGCGCGAGAGACCGCCGTGACGACCGCCGACCCCGTCCGCAGGGCCGAGCTGCTCGACCTGGCCGACGTCTGCGACGTCGTCCCCGCGCACGCGCCCCGCACCTTCCGGCAGGCGATCCAGATGTACTGGTTCACCCACATCGGCGTGACCTGCGAGATGAACAACTGGGACGCCTACTCGCCCGGCAAGCTCGACCAGCACCTGGAGCCGTTCTACTCCGCCGGGCTCGCCGACGGCAGCCTCACCAGGGAACAGGCCCGGGAGTACCTGGAATGCCTGTGGGTGAAGTTCAACAACCAGCCCGCGCCCCCCAAGGTCGGCATCACCCTCAAGGAGAGCGCCACCTACACCGACTTCTGCAACATCAACACCGGCGCGCTGCGGCCCGACGGCAGCAGCGGGGTGAGCGACGTCAGCTACCTCATCCTCGAGGTGATGGACGAGCTGAAGCTGCTGCAGCCGAGCTCGAACGTCCAGATCTCGCGCAAGAGCCCCGAGCACTTCCTGCGCGAGGCGATCACGATCTCGCGGAAGGGCTGGGGCCAGCCCGCGTTCTACAACGCGGAGGCGATCATCGCCGAGCTGTTGACCATGGGCAAGAGCCTCGACGACGCGCGCGAGTCGGGCATCGCCAGCGGCTGCGTGGAGACGGGGACCGCGGGCAAGGAGGCGTACGTCCTCACCGGCTACCTGAACGTCCCCAAGATCCTGGAGCTCGTCCTGAATCGCGGCTTCGACCACTACACGGGCAGGCAGGTGGCGCTGGACCTCGGCGACCCGCGTGCTTTCACCTCCTACGAGCAGGTGTTCGACGCCTTCGTGAAGCAGTTGCGGTACGTGACCGACGTCAAGGTCGCCGGCAACAACCTCATCGAACGGCTCTTCATGGACACCATGCCGGTGCCGCTGCTGTCGGTCATCACCGACGACTGCATCGCCAGGGCCGTCGACTACAACGCGGGCGGGGCGCGGTACAACACCAGCTACCTCCAGTGCGTCGGCATCGCCACCATCACCGACTCGCTGGGCGTCATCAAGAAGCACGTCTTCGACGACGGGGACGTCACCATGGACCGCCTGCTGGCGGCCTGCGAGGCGGACTTCGACGGGTTCGACGACGTCTTCGACCTCGCTTTCGACGGCACCCCCAAGTACGGCAACGACGACGACGCGGCCGACGCGATCCTGCGCGAGGTCGCGCAGGCGCTGCAGGACGAGATCGCGGGACGTCCCACCCCGAAGGGCGCGCGGACGATCGTCGAGTTCCTGCCCACGACCTGCCACGTGTACTTCGGCCAGGTGATGGAGGCCTCCCCGAACGGGCGGCACAAGGGCGTCCCGCTGCCCGACGGCATCTCGCCGGAGAAGGGCGCTGACCGCCGGGGGCCGACCGCCGTCATCAGGTCGGCGGCCAAGCTCGACCAGCTCAAGACCGGCGGTGCGCTGCTCAACCAGAAGTTCACGCCATCGGTCGTGGCGGGGGAGAAGGGCCTGTCGGCGATGGCGTCTCTCATCAGGACGTACTTCGCGATGGACGGCCATCACCTGCAGTTCAACGTCGTCGACCGCGCCACGTTGCTGGACGCCCAGGCCCACCCCGACCAGTACACCGACCTGATCGTCAGGGTCGCCGGCTACAGCGACTACTTCAACAACCTCGACAAGGCGCTGCAGGACGAGATCATCGCCCGCACCGAGCAGGCCCTCTGACGCCCACGCCGGGCTGCCCGGGCGCCGGGCTCAGCGGCGCGCGCCGCCGCGGTCCAGCAGCAGTTGGTGCAGCCTGGTGAACGTGCCGGCGACATGCACGCCGTCGTGCTCGAACTCGTTCGTCACCCACGCCTGGGCGTTCCCCGTCCTGTCGAGAGTCTGGCGTTGCAGGTCGCTGTCGACGTAGAGGTCGTCGGCGTAGACCAGCGCCTGCACCGGGACCTCGTTGGCGGCGAGCGCGTCGACGTCGTAGAGCGACGGCCACTCCTCGCGCCTCATGAGGGTCTCGACCGCGGGACGGAACGGGCGCAGGGCCGTGATCTCGTCGAACATCCACCTGCCCGTCATCTCCCCGGTGAACAGCAACGGACGGGCGTCGGGCCCCAGGTCGGGGTGATGGACGGCTTCGCGCTCCGCCGCCCAGTCGAGGGCGCCGCACGCGCCGTCGCCGTAGATGAACTCCTGCAGTGCCCAGTAGAGCGGGTTGCCCGCGAAGGAGGTGCGGGTGAGCACGTCCTGCAGGAAGCCGTCCGAGAGCCTCCCGGGTTCGGCGAACGCCTCGTCGAGCAGCCAGTGCAGCCGCTCGGTGCCGGGCTTCATCCCGAGGTCGTTGCCCAGCGACTGGAGGCGCCGGACGCTGAACGGCGAACCGTCGGGCAGCGTCACGTCCCCCTCGGCGAGCCTGTCGGCGACAGCCGACACGAGCGCGACGTCCTGGGGGTAGCGGCGGTAGTGGTCGAGGCTCTTGCGCCGGGCGCGGGGGAACGTCCTGCGGTAGACCTCGTCGGCCGAAGCGGGGACGCCCGGCACCCCGCCGGTGATGAGGCTGGCGGCCAGCGCGTCGGGATGGGCCGACAGGTAGGCGAAGGTGAGGAAGCCGCCGTAGCTCTGGCCGAGGCTCGTCCAGCGGACGCCGTAGCGCGTGCGCCGGAGGTGCTCCACGTCGGCGATGATCGAGTCGGCGAGGAAGCACGACAGGAAGCCCGCGGCCTCGGCGGGATCCGGATGGGCCGCCATCACCGTCGCGTCCACCGGGGTCGACCTGCCGGTGCCGCGCTGGTCGGGCAGCACCACCCGGTAGTGCTTGAGCGCCTCGGGCAGCCAGTCCGCGCCCGGCATCGGACGCGGGCCCTTCCCGCCCGGGCCGCCCTGCAGGAACACGAGCAGCGGCAGGTCCTCGGCGGCGCGCGCGGGGTCCACCACCTCCCTGTAGAACAGCTCGATGGTCGGGCCGTCCTCGTCGGACCAGCGCAGCGGAACCGTCAGGGTGTGGTCGGTGACTGCCATTCCTGGCACGATGAAGGACGTCGCGGTCATGGCTCCCTGCCCGTTCGTGGGCGGCCCGTCCCGCCACTGCCTGCAGGCTAGTGGACAATGCAGGCGGCACCCGACGCGGGCCGGTGGGGGCCACCACGGGGCCGGTTGGCTTCACGGTGCCTACCTCTGGCAGAATGGCCCCTGCATCTGTGCCCGTCGGAGCCCTCTCAACCCCGTCG
>JAEWIK010000393.1 GCA_023387135.1 Actinomycetes bacterium
GAGTTGCTGGAGGCTCTCGACCTCGTCCACGAGACGACCGTCTCGATCCGGGACCACTTGCTCGCACAAGGGGTTTCCGAACGGATGGTGGCCGACGTCGTTGAGCCCATCGTCCACAACATGTACAACCAGGGCGCGGAGATCTGCGCGCTCGCCGGAGAGGTCGGCCTCGCCGGGGCCGGGTTGGCGGGCGGGCACCTGTTCGCGGTCGAGGGCGGCAACTGGACGCTGTTCGACAAGACCCTGAAGAAGATCGGCGCGGACGTCAGGCTGCGCACGGCGGTGACGAGCGTGGCGGGTCGGACAGCCGGCGGCTCGCCGTCCTTCAGGCTCTCGACGACGGCGGGTGAGGCGGGCGACTTCGACGCGGTGGTGGTGGCCGCGCCGTTCGCGCTCTCGGGGCTCAGGCTCTGCCTGGACGACCTGCCGTTGACCTATCCCGTGCACCGCTACCAGGAGGTCCACACCACGCTGGTGGCGGGGGAGTTGTCGGGCGAGTTCTTCGGACTGAAGCCGGGCAGGAAGCTGCCGAGCACCGTCTTCGTCGCCGATTCGGCGGGCGCACCCTTCAGCTCGGTCGGCGTGACAGGCTTCTCGCCCGTCCATCAATCGCGGATCTACAAGGTGTTCTCCGCCGACCAGCCGGTCGACCCCGCGGTGCTGCGGAAGCTCTTCCCGCGCATCCACGAGGTCTACAGGTTCGTCTGGCCCGGGGCCTACCCGCGCCTCACCCCGCGGATCGCCCACCTGCCCTTCGTGCTGCAGCCTGGCCTGTTCTACGCCTGCGCCTTCGAGACCGCAGCCGCCGCCCTCGAGGTGGAGGCGGTCGGCGGCGTCAACGCCGGGACGCTCGCCGCCCGGCATCTCGGCCGCTGACCGGCCCCGCCGGCGGCCTGGTAGCCCGCTCGTCGCGCCGTCGTCCTGATTGGTCGCCCGACGTCGCCGCCACGTAAACTGCACTCGCTGGTGCCCGAGACCCCGGGCGACCGGGGCGTAGCGTAGTGGCTAGCGCGCCTGCTTTGGGAGCAGGAGACCGCAGGTTCGAGTCCTGTCGCCCCGACCATTTGTGCCCCATGCTGGGGCTAGGCATTTTGCCTGGCTGACTAGGTCAAACGCAGTAGGGGCGACAGGCGACCTGCACCCAGAAGTGGCCATGTCAAGACCTCCGGTGCCCCAGCTAAGCCCCAATTGGGGCTAATTTGGGGCAAGCGAAACCCCTAGTCAGAGCGATATACTGGATTCCGGGTTTCCTGCCGGTCAGGAGGTTCCCATGGGTCAGGAGCGCCGATCCTTCGGCAGCATCGAGCGCCGGAGTGGGTACTTCCGCGCGCGCTATGTCGGCCCGGATCGGCAGCGCTACGACGCACCCCACTTGTTCTCGGAGCGGATCGACGCCGAGTTCTGGCTGGGCGAGGTGCACCGTTCGATCGAGCGGCAGGAGTGGCGTCCCCCGGTGAAGGTGAAGGGCCAGCCGGACGACCTGGACACCCTGGCTGGCTACGCGCGGCACTGCGTGGCCGAGCGCGAGCTGACGCCGCGGACGCGCGAGGAGTACGGCCGGCTGCTGGAGAAGCTGATCGCCCCGACACTGGGGAGTTTCAAGCTGAAGTACCTCGAACCCGACCAGATCCGCCGCTGGTACTCCACGGTGCTCTCGGCGGACCGTCCGGTGCAGCGCAAGCACGCCTACTCGCTGCTGCGTTCGATCCTGCGCGAGGCCGAGGACGAGGGTCTGATCGACCGCAACCCGTGCCGCGTCCGCAACGCCGGCAAGGTGCGCCGGACGCGCGACATCGAGCCGGCCACACCCGCCGAACTGAACAAGCTGCTGGGTCTTCCGCCGAAGCAGGGGCTGCCGGTGGTGCTGGCCGGCTGGTGTGGCCTGAGGTCGGGGGAGGTGCGCGGCCTACGCCGACGCGACCTGGACCTCGCCGAGGGCGTGGTGCGCGTCCGGCAGGCGGTGACCCGGACGAAGGGCCAGGTGCACGTCGGAGCGCCGAAGACGGCGGCCGGCACGCGGGACGTGGGCATCCCGCCGCACCTGATCCCGTACTTGGCGAAGTACGTCGCCGCGCTCCCGGTGACCGGACGCGACGGCTTCCTCTTCCCGGGCGGAGACGGCGTCTCGCCGATGTCGGAGAAGGCGCTGCGCTACGCCTACGGCAAGGCGCGCAAGGTCATCGGCCGGGAGGACCTGACCTTCCACGACATGCGCCACTCCGCGGCGTCGCTGGCCGGTATGACCGGCGCGACGACCGCCGAGCTGAAGGCGATGATGGGCCACGCGACCGCCGGCATGGTCGAGCGCTACCAGCACGCGACGCGCGCGTCCCGGTCACGGCTGGCCGAGAACATGAGCAAGCTCGCCGAGATGTGACGCCTATCGATTAGCCCACGGGTTTCGCGGGTCGTTCCCGACCAGTTCCCCGTCGTGCTGCCAATCCGGATCGCTGTGGCCACTGAAAAGGTTGGCGATCTCGTCCCAGCGCCTCCAGTGGGTCGATGCCACCGGCACCAGACGCGCGCTCGGCCGACCGGACACCGTGATGGTGAACTCCTCCCCAGCCTGGGCACGTCGGACCAGTTCGGAGGCGTTCCGACGCAACTCGGTCAGGTCTACGTTGCCGCTCATGGCAGCGAGGATAAGACCTCCCTGATCCCGGGCGGCCAGCCCGGCGGCGGCACGAGGTGGCAGATCTTCACATCCCGTGGCCCCCGGGTGTCCGGATCAGACCCCTTCTGAGGCTTAAGGGGCTGCGGAAGGAGATCACCATGGAACTGCAGCGCTACGAGTCCCTGGCCCAGGCGGCCGAGCGGACGGGAATCAGCCGGAAGACCCTGCGTCGCCGGATCGCGTCCGGCCAGTTGCCGGTCTTCTCCAGTGGGCGGCGCATCCTGCGCGTCCGTCCCGAGGACGTCGACGCGATGTTGCGTCCGTTCTGGCTCCGGTGAGCGATCCGTTCAGGCCACTGACGAGGCCAGCGCGTCGAGATCGGCTCGCATTCGGGCAATGACGGCCTGTGGGCTCTCACTCGGCGAGGCCAGTTCGCGCAGCAGCAGGTCGCGGGCAAGCGTGGACGCGGGCACCCCGAGCCGTTCGGCAGCGGCGGTGAGTGCGGAGAACTCGTCGTCGTTGAGCCGCACCTGAAGAGTCTTGACCCGGTTGTGGCCGCGAGTGACCTTCGCCTCCGGTCGGATCGCAGCGTCCGGGTTCTGCTCGGAAGCGTCCGCTTCGG
>JAEWIK010000400.1 GCA_023387135.1 Actinomycetes bacterium
GTCCTGCCCGCGTCGGGCGGGATGACGCACTGCTGGACGACGGCCACGGTGGTCTGCGCGCGGTAGACGCCGTACAGGCCCGTGATCCCCCAGAACAGCAGGAAGGCGATGAGGATGTTCATGAACGGGCCGCCGAACATCACCACGAGCTTCTGCCAGGTCTTCTTCTGGTAGAAGAGCCGCTCGTCCGCCACGTCCTGCGGCGTGATCGACGACCATTCCTGCTCGCGGGCGGCGTCCGCGAGTTCACCGATGCGCGACGCCTTGCCCTCGCGGCGGGACCCCGGCGGATACATGCCCAGCAGCCTCACGTAGCCGCCGAGCGGGAACCACTTGATGCCGTACTCGGTCTCGCCGCGGATGGTCGACCAGATCCGGGGCCCGAACCCGACCATGTACTGCGGCACCCGCACCCCGAACGCCTTGGCGGGCAGCATGTGGCCCAGCTCGTGGAGGGCCACCGAGACCATGATGAGGGCGAAGAACAGGATCCCGAACCCGATGGTCGTCACGACGTCCACGTCAGTTCTCCTCCTCGATCAGCGCGGCCGCGGTCGCCCTGCCCCACGCGTCGGCCGCCAGCACGCTCTCCACGCTCAGCTCGGCGAACTCGGGTCGTTCGGCGCCCTGCAGGCGGTCCACACACTTCGTCACGACCTCAACAATGCCCGTGAACCCAAGCCTGCCCGCGCAGAAGGCGTCCACGCAGGTCTCGTTGGCGGCGTTGTAGACCGCTGGCGCCACCCCTCCCGCCTGCCCGACCCGGCGTGCGAGCTCGACGGCCGGGAAGGCCTCGTCGTCCAGCGGCTCGAAGGTCCAGGCGGAGGCCCGCGTCCAGTCGCACGGGCTGGCGGCGTCGGCCACCCTGTCCGGCCAGGTCAGCCCGAGCGCGATCGGCAGCTTCATGTCGGGCGGCGAACACTGGGCGATCGTCGACCCGTCCACGTACTCGACCATCGAGTGGACGATCGACTGCGGGTGCACGACGACCTGGATCGACGACAACGGGACGTCGTAGAGCAGGCCGGCCTCCAGCAGTTCCAGGCCCTTGTTCACCAGCGTCGCGGAGTTGATCGTGATGACCCTGCCCATCGCCCAGGTCGGGTGCGCCATCGCCTGCTCGGGAGTCACGTCCGCGAGTTCGGCGCGCGTCCTGCCGCGGAAAGGGCCGCCGGAGGCGGTCAGGATCAGCCGCCGCACCTCGTCCTTGCGTCCGGCGCGGAGCGCCTGGGCGAAAGCCGAGTGCTCGGAGTCGACGGCGACGATCTGGCCGGGCGCGGCCGCCTGCGTGACGAGCCTGCCGCCGATCACCAGCGACTCCTTGTTCGCGAGCGCCAGCGTCGTGCCGGCCGCCAGCGTGGCGAGGGTCGGCTGCAGGCCGGCGGCCCCGGTGATGGCGTTCAGGACGACGTCCGCCTCGATGCCCGCCAGCCGGGTGGAGGCGTCGGGCCCCTCCCAGACCTCGGTGCCGGGGACGCGCTCCCGCAGCGCGGCGGCTGCCGCCGGGTCGCTGACCGCCACGACGCGCGGCCGCAGCTCGGCGACCTGGGATGCGAGGACGTCGATTGACGACCCGCCCGCCGACAGGCCCACGACGTCGAAACTGTCACGCCGGCTCCGGATGACCTCGACCGCCTGGGTCCCGATGGAGCCGGTACTGCCGAGAATCACCACAGTGCGCACGCCGGCCAGTCTATTCATCCGCGCCCGCGGCGAGAGCGGCTCGTAAGCTGCTCCCATGTCGGAACTCAGCGACTACCTCGACGGCCTCTCCGAACCGGAACGCGACGCGATCGCCGCCGTCTACACCCGTGCCCGGGAACTCGTCCCCGAGGCCACCGACGGCGTGAGCTACGGCATGCCTGCGCTGCGCTACCACGGCAAGGCGCTGGTGGCGGTGATGGCCGCCAAGGCCCACATCGGGCTCTACCCGTTCAGCCCGCCGGCCATCGAGGCGCTCCGCGACAGGCTCGAGGGCTACTCGCTCTCCAAGGGCACCGTGAGGTTCTCCGCCGACCACCGGCTCCCTCCCGACGTGCTCGACGCCCTGATCCTCGCCAGGGCCGCAGAGATCGACTCGTGACCGCCGGGGCCGCGGGACCCGCCCCGTCCCGGCTCGTGAGGGACGACGAGCTGGAGTCCCTCGACGACGTGCTCACGCACGTGGCGACCACCGGCAGCCTCTCGGGCTGCTACATCCAGGCCGTCGACCTGACAGGCCAGGGCGAGCTGCTGCTGGCGGCCGACGTCCGCCACACGGTCTTTCTCGGCTGCCTGGTCGAGCCCGACGTCGAGCAGCGGCTGGAGGCCGCCGGCGCGCTCTTCTTCCCGCGGCTGCCCGACCTGCCGTTCGATCCCTACCGCGCGACGCTCTACTGCCCGGACGAGCTGTACGACGGGCTGGCGGACGGCTACGACAGGACCCTCGACGCGCGGGTGTACAGGTGGTGGCGCCACATCGGCAGGCACCGCACGCTGGCCAGCGAACTCGCCATGACGCTGCACGACCATTCGATCAGCGAGGCGCTCGACGACCTCTCCCTCGTCGAACCCGTCGGGGTGATGGGCGGCCACAGGACCTCCCGCGACGCCCCGGCCTACGGCGAGGCGGTCAGGCTGGGCCACGAGCTCGCCCGCCGCGGGCACACCGTCCTCACCGGCGGTGGCCCCGGCGCGATGGAGGCCGTCAACCTCGGTGCCGCGTTCACGGGGCCGGACGCCGAACTCGGCGACGCGCTGGCACTGCTCGCCGCCCACCCCGGCTACGGGGAGCATGCCGACGACTGGGCGCGGGCCGCCTTCGCCGTCAGGCAGCGCTGGGACCTCGGCGGCTCCAGCATCGGCGTCCCGACCTGGTTCTACGGGCACGAGCCGGCGAACGCCTTCGCGACCTGGGTGGCGAAGTTCTTCTCCAACGCGATCAGGGAGGACACGCTGTTGCGGCTGTCCACCGGCGGCCTGATCTGCCTGCCGGGAGCCGCCGGCACCGTCCAGGAGATCTTCCAGGCGCTCACCCCGCGCTACTACGCCGAACGCGAGGCGATCCCGCCGCTCGTCCTCGTGGGCGCCGAGCACTGGCAAGGCACCCTCCCCGCGTGGCAGCTCGTCGAGGCCCTCGCCAAGGACCGGCCGATGGCGGGACACGTCTACCTGTGCCACTCCGCCGCCGAAGCGCTGCGAGTGATAGGTCCCTGACTAGGTGAGATCCCGGCGTCGGAGGCCCACCAGCCCGCACGCTCCCAGGCCCAGCCCGACTGCGGTGAGCGCTGCCAGCGTGGCGGGCAGCCCGCCGCCCAGCAGGCCCGCGAACGTCGCGGCGAACGGCGACAGCAGCCTCACGACGTCGCCCGGCAGCAGGTTGAACTCGGCGAACAAGTCGAGCAGCAGGAGCGCGCCCAACACAGTCCAGCTGGCGGCGACCGCGGCCCGTGGAAGCCAGCCGGTGAGCGCGAGCGCGAGTCCGATGACCGCCAGCACCGCAGGCAGGTACGCGAGGGTGGCCAGCGGCAGGCCGAGCCGTCCCGAACTCGCCGCCGCACCCACGCCGAGGCACAGCAGGATGACGGCACCCACCCCCGCGGCGGTGGCCCACCAGCCCAGTGACCAGCGCAACCTGGTCACCGGCCGGGCGAGCACTGGTTCGGCGAGGCCTGAGGTCTCGTCGTGCCGGAGGCTCAGGACGGCCGCGAGGGCCGCCGCGGTCGCCACCTGCGCGAGCACGTACAGCACGAACTGGAAGAAGACCTCCCCCACCTCGCCGCCGTGGCGACGCGCGAAGTCCTCGAACGCCGAGCCCGCGAGCTGGCGGTCGAGGCCGGCGAGCACCGATCCCATGAGCAGGCCGAGGAAGCCGAGGGCCACGGCCCAGCCGATGACCGTCCCACGCTGCAGCCTGACAGCGAGAGTGAAAGGGCTGCCGATCCAGCGGGCGGCCGACGCCGGGCCCTCCCGGGTGCGCAGCACGCCGCCCAGGTAGTCCCTGCCGCGATGGAGCCGCAGCGCGAGCAGCATGAGCGCGCCGGCCAGGACCAGGGGGATCAACGGCACCCAGAACCTGTCGGCCACGAACGCCTGCGCGTGCCGCGCCCAGCCGAACGGGCTCAGCCACACGACGGGACTGCCGAGGGCATCACCCACGGCGGCCACGAGGAAGAGGACGCCCAACACGGCTCCCGCGAGCCTCCCCGCGACCCCCGGGTCCGTGGCGAGCTGCGACGTGACGGCTCCGACACCGGTGAAGAACACGATGGACGCCGTCAGCACCAGCCCCAGCAGGACCGACCCGGCGGCGGGCATCCCGACGGCCAGCAGCCCCAGGCAGGCGACGATGCCGACCGCCACGCCGGCTCCCGCGACCACCGCCAGGGCGGCGGCCAGTTGGAGTTGCCGCGAGTGGCGTCCCGCCAACTGCAGTTCGAGGCGGCCCGACTGCTCGTCGGACCGGCAGTACTTCACGACGAGGACGAGGGCGACCACGGCGCCGACCAGCGAACCCGAGGACGCCAGCGTCCACGCGACCAGCCCGCCCGTCGAGGCCTCGAAGATCGGGCCGCGCAGGGCGAGTTCCGACACGTTCGCCATCGACTCGGCCGCGAAACTGTCGCGATCGGCCTGCGTGGGGTAGCCGACGGACGTGGAGACCGCCATCAACGCGGGCAGCAGCCCCAGGCCCAGCACCCAGGCGGCAAGCGGCCAGCGCGACCTGCGCAGGTAGGCCCTCACGAGAGTGCCGACGATCATGGCTGCGGCGTCCGGTAGTGCGACAGGAAGACGTCCTCGAGGGACGGTGCGCCGGTCTCCAGGACGTGCACCCCGGCCTCGGCCAGCCGCCGCATGAGCTCCGGGAGCGCCGCCGCTGTCGCGCTCACCCTGACCCTGTCCCCGTCGGCGTCGAGCACCGTCACCCCGTCGAGAGCGAGGTCGGGCTGGCGCAGCACCCGTGCCGTCACGAGCGTCTGCCCGAGGCCGCGGAGGTCGGCCAGCGGCGCGGAGTCGACCAGCCTCCCGTCCCTGATGATGCTCACCCAGTCGCAGAGGCTCTCGACCTCGCTGAGGATGTGGCTGGACAGCAGGATCGTCTTGCCCCGCGCGTGCTCCGACCTGACGGCCTCGGCGAAGGCCTGCTCGATGAGCGGGTCCAGCCCCGAGGTGGGTTCGTCGAGCACGAGCAGGTCAGCGTCCGCCGCGAAGGCAGCTACCAGGGCGACCTTCTGCCGGTTCCCCTTGGAGTACGTGCGGTTCTTGCGGGTGGGGTCGAGGTCGAAGAGGTCCAGCCAGCGCGACCTGTCCCGCTCGGCACCGTGCAGCCGTCCGAGGATGTCGAGGGTCTCACCGCCGGTCAGGTTGGGCCACAGCGTCACGTCGCCGGGGACATAGGCGAGTCGGGCGTGGATCGCCTCGACGTCCTTCCACGGATCGAGGCCGAACACCGCGACCCGTCCCGAGGTGATGCCCAGCAGGCCGAGCAGCACGCGCATCGTGGTGGTCTTGCCCGCACCGTTCGGGCCGAGGAAGCCGTGGACCTGACCCTGCTCGACGTGCAGCGTGAGGCAGTCCAGCGCCGGCTGCCTGCCGTAGTGCTTCGTGACGGCGTCGAGTTCGATGACCGCGTTCATGCCTGGTCTCCCCTCGTGCTCGCGACGAGCGCGTCCCCGTCACCACGGTGGACGCCGCGGCCGGTGTCGCTGCTGCTGCCGGAGGCTGCCTGACGTGCCGCCGCCATCACCTCCGGGGCTGCCAGCCGAGGATCCAACAGGTCGAGTTGCGCGGCGCTGATCCTGGCGTTGGACGACGGGTCGGACGGCGCGAGCCCGAGCGCCCTGTCGACCTGGGGTCGCAGCAGCAGCAGGCCGAGTTTCATCGCGACCAGCACCGCGGCGCGATCCCGTCGCGGGCTCGCCGTTTCGGTGCGCAGGTACGGTTCGGTCAACGCCCCCAGCGCATCGAAGATCCCCTGGGCCTTCGGGCTGTTCTCGACGAGCCTGCGGTTCACGTAGGCGATCACCGCGGGCGCCGACCGGAAGACCTCCGCGACATAGTCGGGATCGGCGATCCCCAACTCGTCGACGCCCGCCGCGACCTGCTCCCGGAAGTAGGCGAGGACGTAGTCGTCGCAGGCCTCCCGGAGGTTGTCCTTCGACCCGAAGTGGTGCTGGACGAGGGCGGGTGAGCAGCCCGCGTCCCGGGCGATCGTCCTGATGCTCGCCGAGTCCCCGGACGCCGCGAAGGCCGCGAGGGCGGCGTTCCTGATGCGGGCTCGGCCCGTCAGATCTGTGGCCATGCGTGTGACTGTACGAACGTCCAGCAGGCTGGGCAACTGTACAGCGGACGGCGCGTCGTACAGCGCCGGGCCGGTTCAGGCCTTGTCGAGGGCCGCCAACTGCCCGCAGGCACCGTCGATCTCACGGCCACGGGTGTCACGGACGGTCACCTGCACTCCCCTGGCTTCGAGCCGGCGGACGAACTCCGCCTCGTCGGCGCGGCGGGACGCCGTCCACTTCGAGCCCGGGGTCGGGTTGAGCGGGATCAGGTTGACGTGCACCCAGCCGAAGCCGTCGCGGCGCAGCACGTCCGCCAACGCGTCGGCGCGCCACGCCTGGTCGTTCACGTCGCGGATGAGGGCGTACTCGATCGACACCCTCCTGCCCGTGGCGGCGAAGTAGCCGTGCGCGGCGTCCACCACCTCGTCGACCTTCCAGCGGGTGTTGATCGGGCACAGCTCGTCGCGCAACTCGTCGTCCGGGGCGTGCAGGCTGACCGCCAGGGTCACCGGCAGCCCTTCGGTGGCGAGCTGGTTGATGCGTGGCACGAGCCCCACGGTGGAGAGCGTCACGCCGCGCGCCGAGATCCCCAGGCCGTCGGGCCCGGGAGCTGTGATGGCGCGGATCGCTGCGAGCACTGCCTTGTAGTTCGCCATGGGTTCGCCCATGCCCATGAACACGATGTTGTTGACCCTGCCGGGGCCGCCCGGCACCTCCCCGTCCCGCAGCCTGCGAGCGGCGTCCAGCACCTGCAACAGGATCTCCGCCGTCGACAGGTTGCGCTGCAGGCCGCCCTGGCCGGTCGCGCAGAACGGGCAGGCCATGCCGCAGCCGGCCTGCGACGAGATGCAGACGGTGGCCCGCTCGCGTCCGCGACCCGAAGCGCGCAGCCCCGGCACCCCGTACCGCATGAGCACCGACTCGACGAGCGAGCCGTCGAACAGGCGCCACAGCGTCTTGACCGTCGTGCCCGCGTCGGCCCGCTGGTCGCGGACGCGCGTCAGCAGGGCCGGGACCGCCGCCGCCGCGAGCTTCTCCCGGTCCCCCAGCGAGATGTCTGTCCACTCGGACGGCTCGGTGCTCAGGTGGTCGAACAGGTGGCGATCGAGTTGCGCGCGACGGAACCGCGGCATGCCGAGTTCGGCCACCAGGCCGTCCCTGTCCTGCGGCTCGAGGTCGATCCAGTGCCGCGGCGGCTTGCCGGGGCGCGGCGCCGCCATGACGAGCGGGACTGTGCGTCCGGCCTCGGCGTGGGCGAGGAGGTCGGCGTACTCCGACTCCTCCTTGGGGGTGAGTCCTTCTGTCACGCGATTCCCAGCAGTGTGTAGGCCAACCAGGCCGCCGGGAAGGCGACGAGGATGGAGTCGAGCCTGTCCATGACACCGCCGTGCCCTGGCAGGAACGACGACATGTCCTTGATCCCCACATCGCGCTTGATGAGGGATTCGATGAGGTCACCGGCGGTGCCGAAGACGACCGCCACCAGCGCGAGCACGAGGCCGAGCCACCACGGCTGGTCGAGGATCACGATCACGGCGATGATGCCGACCGCGACCGAGAGCACGACGGACCCCGCCATGCCCTCCCACGTCTTCTTCGGGCTGATGTTGGGCGCCATCGGGTGCCTGCCGAGCGTCGCGCCGACCGCATAGCCGCCGGTGTCGCTGCCCACCACGCAGAGCGCGAACGCGACGACCTTCCAGGCGCCGTTGGGCATCGCGAGGATGAGGCCGATGAAGGACGCCAGCAGCGGGATGTAGCTGATGGTGAACAGGCTGGCGG
>JAEWIK010000006.1 GCA_023387135.1 Actinomycetes bacterium
GTACGTCAGGGACTGGCTGTCCAAGGAGTCCGGGTGGGACATGGCGTCCGGACAGGAGCCCCCGGCGCTGCCGCAGCACATCGTGGACGCGACCAGGGCCCGCTACCTCGAGGCCTACACGCTGCTCACGGGCAAGGAACTGGAAGTCTAGGAGGGCCGTCGTCCCACCTGTCGGGGGCGGAAGGGCGGGGCGTCGCCCAGCGGTCGGGGATCGTTCATCGAATTCTCAGATTCCGCTTGGGTTACGTACTCAGGCCAGTTATGATCCTGAGCGCAAGCTGAGATTCAGCTAAGACGTTCGGAAGGCCCGCCCCCCATGCCCCTCCTCGCGCAGCCGTTCAGGCGCACGCTGTCGATCCTCGCCACCGCCGCGCTGGCGCTGTCCCTGACCGGGTTCGCCCCGGCCCCGGCGGCGGCCGGCGCGCCCCTGGCGACGGTCACTGCGCAACCTGCCGTCGCCACCGTCGTTCCCACGGCGACCCGTGCCGCCACGCCCCTCAAGGTCGGCACCTTCAACATCCGCTGTGCCAACTGCTCGACCGGCAGCCGCGTGAACTCCCGGGAGAAGAACTGGGAGACCCGTCGCGGCGCCGTCATCGCGCAGATCAGGAGCGAGGCTCCGCACGTCTTCGGCGTCCAGGAGGCGTCGCCCGGCGTCCTGAAGAGCAACAGGTCCCGCTCGCAGTACGACGACCTCGTCGCGCGGCTCGGCGGGTCCTACAAGATCACCGACGCCTCGCGCTACAACTGCGCGAAGAGCACCAGCTACAAGAAGTGCAGGAAGGTCGACCAGGACGCCAGCGGCGACGCCCGCATCATCTACAACAGCTCACGGCTCGCCATGCTCGACCACGGCTCCCGGCAGCTCGACAAGGAGAAGGCCACCTCGGGGCCGAGGTTCGTCGCGTGGGCGATCTTCCGCGACAAGACCGATGGCAGGAAGTTCCTGTTCGCCACCGCCCACACCGAGCCCGGCCAGAGCAAGGCGAAGGTGAAGCTCCGCAAGAAGCAGGCGGGCCTCATCCTCGACGAGCTCAGGAAGCACAACCCCGCCAAGCTGCCGGTGATCCTGACCGGTGACTTCTCCTCGACCAAGCTCACCCACGCCGGCAACCCCGTCTACGACATCATCACGAAGTCGGGCCTGGTTCGCGATCCGTTGGGCAACACCCGCAAGAAGAAGTCGCTGAGCAGCTCGGTGGTGTCGAAGGTCGTCAACGTGCAGTACGACACCCTCAACGACTTCAGGACCTCGCCCACGAAGCGCAGGGGTTACGCTCTCGGCGCGCACCTCGACTACATCCTGACCTCGAAGTCGATCAAGGTCACGCAGTACAAGGTGGTCCTCAGCCTCAAGAACGGGAAGTTCGCGGGCGTCATCCCGTCCGACCACAACATGGTGACGGCGGTCGTCCTCCTCCCCTGAACCTTTAAGATCACCGCATGGCGCGTGTGATAGTCGATGTGATGCCCAAGCCCGAGATCCTCGACCCCCAGGGCAAGGCGGTCACGGGCGCGCTCCAGCGGCTCGGCTTCGGCGGGCTGTCGGTGAGGCAGGGCAAGCGCTTCGAGATCGAGGTGGACGGGGAGCTGACCGACGAGAGGCTCGGGCAGATCCGGCACGCCGCCGAGACGCTGCTCGCCAACACGGTGATCGAGAGCTTCGACGTGAGGGTCGACGAGTGACGGCCCGCATCGGGGTCGTCACCTTCCCCGGGTCGCTCGACGACGGGGACGCGCTGCGTGCGGTCAGGGTGGCGGGCGCCGAGGCGGTGCCGCTGTGGCACGCCAGCGACGACCTGGGCGCGGTGGACGCGGTCATCCTCCCCGGCGGCTTCTCCTACGGCGACTACCTGCGCTGCGGCGCCATCGCCAGGTTCTCCCCGGTGATGACCGAGGTCATCAGGCGGGCGGGCGAGGGCATGCCGCTGCTCGGCATCTGCAACGGGTTCCAGATGCTGTGCGAGGCCCACCTGTTGCCCGGTGCGCTGATCAGGAACGATCGCCGGACCTTCATCTGCCGCGACCAGAAGCTCGGCGTCGAGTCGCTGGACACCGTGTGGACGTGCGAGTACCAGCCCGGCCAGGAGATCACCATCGCATTGAAGAACGGCGAGGGGAACTTCCAGGCCGACGCCGAGACGATCGCCCGCCTGGAGGGCGAGAACCGCGTCGTCTTCCGCTACCTCGACGTCAACCCGAACGGCTCGATCAACGACATCGCAGGCATCACCAACGAGCGCGGCAACGTCGTGGGCCTCATGCCTCACCCCGAGCACAATGTCGACCCGCTGGCGGGCGTCGGCACCGACGGCCTCACGCTCTTCCGCAGCGTGCAGTCCTTCCTCGCCGCCGTCGCCTCCTAGTCGAGCACCGCGGGGCACCAGCCCCGCAGGCCGTTGAGGAACGCGACCTCCGTCACCCGCTGGAGATCTGTCACGAGCACGTCGGCCTCGACCAGCGTGCCGTCCTCGAGCAGCGTGGCGCGCTCCACCCCCTCCAGCAGCCCTGCCGACGCGGCAGGGGTCACCCATCGTCCTTCCAGCCGGAAGGCGAGGTTGCCGGTCGTGGCCTCGGTGACGAGGCCCTCGGGCGTGTGACAGACCACGTCGAAGGAACCCCGCGGAGCCAGCGCGCGCAGGTCGTCGTAGTGCTTCCGCCAGGTCGTCTTGTGGACCACCACCTGGCGCAGGGCGGCGACATCGAGAGGCAGCGCCGCGAGCGCCAGCCTGACGGGCGACTCAGTGGCGGGAGCAGGAGCGACGCTCACGGCGACCTCCGCGGCGCGGGCCACCAGCCTGACGCGGTGCCTGCCGGTCGGGTGGACGGCGGCCGCCCCGGCCAGCCTCGCCTCGACGTCGGCGAGGCTGATCCCGAGGCCGAGCGCCGCGTCGGTCCTCGCCAGCCGGGTGAGATGCCCCGCCAGGCGGGGGTACTCGCCGTCGGCCAGCAGCAGCGTCTCCAGCGCGCCGAACGGTTCGCCACCCAGGAAGCGTGCCTTGACCTGCCACTCCGCGAGCTCGCCCGCGGGCTCGGAGTCCACGACGATGCCCGACCCCACGCCGCAGGTGAGCCAGTCGCCCCGCTGCTCCACGGTGCGTATCGGGACGTTGAAGATCGCCTCGCCGCCGGGACGGATCACGCCCAGGGCCCCGCAGTACCAGCCGCGCGGACCGCGCTCGGCGTCCCTGATCGCCCTCATCGCGCGGATCTTCGGAGCGCCTGTGACAGACCCGCAGGGGAACAGCGCCCCCAGCACGTCGGAGAGGGTGGCCCCCGCACGCCGCCGTCCGCTGATCGTCGAGACCAGTTGCAGGACCGTCGGCAGCCGCAGCACCTCCAGCAGCGCCTCGACAGTCACAGTGCCGGGCTCGCACACCCTGCCGAGGTCGTTGCGCAACAGGTCGACGATCATCAGGTTCTCCGCGCGCTGCTTGGGATCGTCCAGCAACTCCCGTGGCGAGGACGCCGCCGGCGCGGTGCCCTTCATCGGCTGGGTGACCAGCGTCCCGTCGGGGAGCGCGTGGAAGAACAGTTCGGGAGAGGCGGACGCGACCCCGGCGCCCCTGAGGAACACCGCGTAGCCGTGCGGCTGGCCGGCGACCAGCCGCGTGAAGGTGCCCCACAGGTCGGCCGTGGCGGGGGCGGAGAGCCTGGTCGTCAGGTTGACCTGATAGAAGTCGCCCGCGGCGATGCTGCCGGTGGCGGAAGCCACAGCCTCCGCGGGCGTGCCGGCGGTGAAGCCACCCGAGACGAACCAGTCGGGCACCGGCACCGGCGGCGCGTCCGGCCACGCGACAGGCTCCTGGTCGTAGACCTCGAACCTCGCCAGCTCGCCGTCGGCCGGGTTCGTGAGGTGCGCGGCGTCCCACGCCGAGCCGGCCTCGTAGGTGAGGCCTCCCACCACCCAACGGCCCCGGCGGGCGGCGGCCTCTGCTGCGTCCACGACCGCGCGCACGTCCGCCACCGACGTGGCCGAGAGCACCTCGGCAGGACCGGCGAGGAACGCGCCGCGGAGTCGCTCGCGAGTCCTGTCGCGGGCGTCGAGCGGCAGGTCGAAGGCCGCCGCCACCGTCCCGCCCGCTGCAGT
>JAEWIK010000120.1 GCA_023387135.1 Actinomycetes bacterium
TCGTACACCGGCACCAACTGCTTGCTGTTGGCCATCGTGATCGGGTGCAACCTCGTGCCGGAGCCCCCGGCCAGGATGATGCCGCGCATGCGCGTAGTCTCCCATGCCCTTCCCCGTGGCCCACAACGCCCCGATCAATAGGATGAGCACCATGGCCAGGATCCTGTGCACCGGCGGCGCCGGTTTCATCGGCAGCAACTTCGTCCGCCTCGTGCTGGACACGACCGACAACTCGGTCACGGTCCTCGACGCCCTGACGTATGCCGGCAATCTCGCGTCCCTCGAAGGCCTCGACCCTGCGCGCTACAGCTTCGTCAAGGGGTCGATCACCGACGCTCCGCTCGTCGACGAGTTGGTCGCCGCCCACGACGTCGTGGTGCACTTCGCCGCCGAGTCACACAACGACAACTCCCTCAACGACCCCTCGCCGTTCATCACGACGAACCTGGTCGGCACCTTCACGCTGCTGGAGGCGGTGCGCAGGCACGGGACGCGCTACCACCACATCTCCACCGACGAGGTGTACGGCGACCTCGAGCTGGACGACCCTGCCAAGTTCACCGAGACCACTCCGTACAACCCTTCCAGCCCCTACTCGTCCACCAAGGCGGGCTCGGACCTGCTGGTCCGCGCGTGGGTGCGCTCCTTCGGCGTCCGCGCGACGCTCAGCAACTGCTCGAACAACTACGGCCCCAGGCAGCACGTCGAGAAGTTCATCCCCCGCCAGATCACCAACGTGCTGGACGGCATCCGTCCCAAGCTCTACGGGGCGGGGCTCAACGTCCGCGACTGGATCCACGTCGACGACCACAACCGCGCGGTGCTCACGATCCTTGAGAAGGGCACCCTCGGCGAGACCTACCTGATCGGCGCCGACGGCGAGGTCGACAACAAGACCGTCGTCGAGCTCATCCTCCGGCTCATGGGGCAGGCCGCCGACGCCTACGACCACGTCAACGACAGGCCCGGCCACGACCTGCGCTACGCCATCGACTCCACGAGGCTGCGCACCGAGCTGGGCTGGCAGCCGCTCTACCGCGACTTCGAAGCCGGCCTGGCCGCCACGATCGACTGGTACCGCGCCAACGAGGCCTGGTGGCGTCCCATGAAGCAGGCGACCGAAGCCAAGTACGCCGCCGTGGGCCAGTAGCGCCACCCGCGCTCCGGAAGATCGCCCACCGAACACGGGGGACGATCTTCCGCGGGCGGCGGTTCCTGGGGGCTGTAGCCTGCCGTCATGGGGGAACTCGCCGTCAGGGGCACTGGGATTCCGGGGTTGTTGATCATCGACCTGGTGGTCTCCGGGGACGCGCGGGGGTGGTTCAAGGAGAACTGGCAGCGCGCGAGGATGACCGCCCTCGGGCTGCCCGACTTCGGGCCGGTGCAGAACAACATGTCGTTCAACACCAGTCGCGGGGTGACCCGCGGGCTGCACGCCGAGCCCTGGGACAAGCTGGTCTCGGTGGCGCACGGACGCGTCTTCGGAGCCTGGGTCGACCTGCGTCCGGAGGGACTCGGGACGGTGGTCACCGCCGAACTCGGGCCGGAGACGGCGGTCTTCGTCCCTCGCGGCGTGGCGAACGGGTACCAGACCCTCACCGACGACACCGTCTACTCCTACCTCGTGAACGAGCACTGGCGTCCCGAGTCGCGGGCTTCGTACAGCTACCTCAACCTCGCCGACGAGACCGCCGCCGTCGCGTGGCCGATCCCGCTGGCCGACGCCGTCATCTCCGAGGCCGACCTGGCCCATCCCAGGCTGGCCGAGGCCAGGCCCGTGCCGCCGAAGAAGACTGTGATAGTCGGTGCCGGCGGCCAGTTGGGCAGGGCGTTGGCGTCCCTGCTGCCCGACGCCGTCGCGTTGGGGCGTCCTGACTTCGACGTGACCAGGCAGGACAGCGTCGACGCCGTCGACTGGGCGGGAGTCGGGACGATCATCAACGCGTCTGCCTTCACCGCCGTCGACGCGGCCGAGACCGCCGAGGGACGCCGGGAGGCATGGGCCACCAATGTCGAAGGAGTGGCGCGGCTGTGCAGGGTGGCCGCCGAGCACCGCCTCACGCTCGTCCAGGTGTCGAGCGACTACGTGTTCGACGGCACCGCGAGCGAGCACGACGAGGACGAGGGGTTCGCCCCGCTCGGGGTGTACGGCCAGACCAAGGCCGCCGGCGACGCCCTGGTCGGGCAACTCGCCAGGCACTACGTGGTCAGGACGAGTTGGGTGGTGGGCGACGGCAGGAACTTCGTCGCCACGATGGCGGGCCTCGCGCGCCGCGGGCTCTCCCCCACCGTCGTGGCGGACCAGGACGGCAGGCTCACCTTCACCGCCGACCTTGCGGCCGGCATCGTCCACCTGCTCGGGGGCGCTCCCTACGGCACCTACAACCTGAGCAACACCGGGCCCGTCCAGTCGTGGGCCGACATCGCCGCCGACGTCTTCGAGCTGTGCGGCAGGTCCCGCGTCGACGTCGTCCCCGTGACCACCGAGCAGTACAGAGCCGGAAAGCTCGTCGCGCCGCG
>JAEWIK010000161.1 GCA_023387135.1 Actinomycetes bacterium
AGGTTGAGCAGCAGGGCGTGCGTGACCTTCATCCGCGCCACCAGCGGCTCGGGCTGGGCGTCGATGAGCCTGGTGAAGGTCTCCTCGGTGTAGTTCACGAAGCCTTCGGGAGGCTTCTTGCGCTGCACCTGCCGGCGCTTCTTCGGGTCGTTCCCGGCCTTCGCCAGCGCCTTCTCGTTCTCCACCACGTGGTCGGGGGCCTGGCCCACGACGTACCCGACGGTGTCGAAGCCGGGACGGCCGGCGCGTCCGGCGATCTGGTGGAACTCGCGCGCCCGCAGCACGCGTTGGCGGTGGCCGTCGAACTTGCTGAGCCCTGCGAACAGGACCGTCCTGATGGGGACATTGATGCCCACGCCGAGGGTGTCGGTCCCGCAGATGACGCTCAGCAGCCCGCGTTGGGCGAGCGTCTCGACCAGCCGCCGGTAGCGGGGAAGCATGCCGGCGTGGTGCACGGCGATGCCCGAGTTGAGCAGCTTGGCGAGGGTCTTGCCGAAGCCGCCGGCGAACCTGAAGCCCTGCATCGCCTCGACAAGTTCCCGCCTGTGGGAGCGGTCCGCCAGACCCGAACTCAGCAGCGCCTGGGCACGCTCGACGGCGGCGGCCTGGGTGGCGTGCACGAGGTAGACCGGCGCCTTGCCGTCCCGCATCAGGAGTTCGAGCGTCTCCTGCACGGGACGCGTCGACCACTCGTACTGCAGCGGTACCGGACGCTCGGCGCCGCCCACGACGCTCGTGGCCCTGCCCGTCCGTGACGATAGGTCGCGGGCCAGCACCGAGACGTCGCCGAGGGTCGCCGACATGATGACGAACTGGGCCTGCGGCAGTTCGACGAGAGGCACCTGCCAGGCCCAGCCGCGGTCGCGGTCGGCGATGAAGTGGAACTCGTCCATCACCACCTGGGAGACCTCGGCGTCCCTGCCCGCGCGCAGGGCGATGTTGGCGAGGATCTCGGCGGTGCAGCAGACGATGGGGGCGTCGGCGTTCACCGAGGCATCGCCGGTCACCATCCCCACCCGGTCGGCGCCGAAGATGTCACACAGGGCGAAGAACTTCTCGCTGACCAGCGCCTTGATCGGGGCCGTGTAGTAGCTGCGGCCACCGGCGGCGAGGCTGGCGAAGTGGGCGGCGATCGCGATCATCGTCTTGCCCGAGCCCGTCGGCGTCGTGACGATCGTGTTCGACCCGGTGAGGATGTCGATGATGGCCTCGTCCTGGTGCGGGTAGAGCGACAGCCCGTCGGCGGCGGCCCATGTGACGAACGCCTCGTAGAGCGCGTCAGGGTCGTCGGCGGCGTTCCCCGGGATCAGTTCGACCAACTGCACGAGGCCCATCGTCCCACCTCGGGCGATCCGGCCTCACCGCGTCGACACCCGGCCTCGGGACTGCTCGCCCGGCTGCGACGCCGGCGACCGACCTCGTCCGGCTCAGGCGCCGGCCAGGGCGGGCTCGCCGTCGAGGGTCTTGAGGTGCCGCGCGTCGGCCTCGGGCAGGGCGTCGGAGAACTTGCCGCGCAGCCTGGTGCCCTTCATGAACAGCACCGCTATCACCGACGCCGCCGTGATGAGCGCGCCCACGAGGAACAGCGATCCGACCGAGTTGCCGTAGGCCTCGCGGATCACGTGGACCATCGGCGCGGGCAGGCCGTCGAAGTTCAGCGAGCCGCCCGAGCCGGCCAGCAGTTCCTGGGCCTTCTGCGCGGTGAGCTGGTGCGTGGCGACGAGCTGGCCGACGGCTGCCTTCATGGGCTCGACCATCGCGTCCCTCACGTGGTTGGAGAACACCACCCCGAGCACCTGGATGCCGACCGCCCCGCCGAGGCTCCTGAAGAACGTGACCGTCGAGCTGGCGGCGCCGACGTCCTGCACCGGGATGCTGTTCTGGACGGCGAGCACGAGGTTCTGCAGCGTCATGCCGACGCCGAGCCCCGTGAGGACCATGTACGCGCCGAGCTGCCACAGCGGGGTGTCGATGGTGATGGTCGACATCAGCGCGAAGCCGGCGGCCAGGATGATCGCGCCGGCGAGGACGAAGGGCTTCCAGACCCCCACCCTGCTGACGAGCCGCCCGACGTAGAGCGAGGAGATCATGACGCCCGCCATCATCGGGATCATCATGAGGCCCGCCTCGGTCGGGGTGTACTCGCGGGCGATCTGGAAGTACTGCCCCAGGAAGACCGACGCCCCGAACATGCCGACGCCGACGGCCACCGAGGCGATGCTCGCCAGCGCCGTCGTCCGCATGGTGAGGATGTCCATCGGGATGATCGGGTTCTTCACCCTCAGTTCGACGATGACGAAGGCCACGGCGCTCAGCACCGCCAGAGCCACGAGGCCGGCGGTCTGCAGGCTCAGCCACTCGAACTCGTTGCCCGCGAAGGAGATCCAGATCAGCAGGCTGGAGGCGGAGACGGTGATCAGGGTCGAACCCAGCCAGTCCACGCTCAGGTCGTCCCTGGTGAAGTGCGGCACCCGCAGCCGCCACACCAGGACGAGGATGGCCACCACGGCGAGCGGCACCGCCAGCCAGAAGCACCAACGCCAGCCCAGCCAGGCCTGATCGACTATCCACCCGCCCGCGAGCGGGCCGAGCACGGTCGCCACCGCCATGACGGCACCCGTGTAGGCCATGTACCTGCCCCGGTTGCGGGGCGGGATGATCGTGCCGAGGATCGCCTGGACGAGCGACATCACGGCGCCGAGCCCGATGCCCTGGACGGCGCGCGCGGCTATCAGCCAGCCGGTCGTCGGCGCGGCGCCCGCCATGACCGACCCTGCGGCGAACACCAGCAGGCCCACGATCACCAGGCGCTTCTTGTCGAACATGTCGGCGAGCTTGCCCCAGATCGGGGTGGAGGCCGTCGACGTCAGCAGGGTCGCGGTGACGATCCAGGTGTACCCCTGCTGGTCGGACCCGAGGTGGCTGGCGATCGTGGGCAGCGCGTTCGACACGATGGTGCCCGAGATGTTCGCCACGAACATGGCGATCATCAACCCCCACAAGACCTCGAGGATCTCGCGGTGGGTGAACTCGGGGAGGTCGGACGGCGCGGCGGCGCGCGCCTGCTGCTGAAGGGCTACAGACACAGTGACTTTCTTCTCGGTGGTGTGATGGTGGTCAGGAATGGGCGCGCTGCACCGTCTCCCAGGCGGCGTTGACCGTCTCGATCATGCGCGCCGCAGAGGCGAGTTCGGCGTCGTCGAAGTCGGCGAGGATGCGCGAGAACCAGGCGTGACGGCGCTCGTCGAGTTCGACGAGGCGGTTCCTCCCCTGGTCGGACAACGTGACGAGGCAGGCCCTCCCGTCCTCGGGGTCGCGCAGTCGCTCGACGAGGCCGGCGTCGGTCAGCGAGGCGAGATGGCGGGAGATGACCGAGATCTCGATGCCCAGCTTGTTGGCGAGAGCGGTCACCCGCTCGGCTCCCGTGCGGGCGAGTTCGATGAGGATGGCGACCTGGATCTTGGACATGCCGGCCCGTTCGAGGGCCTCCCAGGAACGGGCCAGCCTCGAGAAGCTCAGCATCGCCGACACGAGGCTCGACAGGCCGTCCCCCGCGGGCGCGGCCACTGCCTCCACGGGCCGCTCGATTGTTTGCATGCTGCAAGTATATCACTTGCTTGCACCAAGCAACTTTCTCGCGGAGGGACGGCCCCGGCCATCACCGTCGCGGCGCTCGCGCTACTCTCGGCGACGTGGTCGAGAT
Organism: Actinomycetes bacterium; assembly: GCA_023387135.1. Classification (GTDB taxonomy): domain Bacteria; phylum Actinomycetota; class Actinomycetes; order Propionibacteriales; family Propionibacteriaceae; genus Propionicimonas. The sequence continues at coordinate 3,704 of JAEWIK010000161.1, forward strand.
CAGCACGCAGCAGTACAAGTCCCAGCAACTCCCCCGGCCGGTCGAGGTCGGTGTCACGCGGTTGCCCGGCGGCGGGCTGGAGGCCACCAACTCCCGCGGTGCCCGGCTGTTGATGTCGTCAGACGACCCGTCCGGGTTCACTCCCGTCGAACTGCTGCTCGCCGCCATCGCCGGTTGCACGGCCATCGACGTCGACCTGCTCACGTCCCGGCGGGCCGAACCCGAGCGGTTCGACGTCCGCGTCTCGGGCGCCAAGGTGAAGGACGACCAGGGCGCGAACCGCCTCGAGTCGGTGGCTGTCGAGTTCAGCGTCAGGTTCCCGGAGGGCGAGGACGGAGACCGGGCACGGGCGATGCTGCCGGTCGCCCTCCAGCAGTCGCACGACAGGTTGTGCACCGTCGGACGGACTGTGGAACTCGGCACTCCGATCACCATCACCCACGAGTGACGGGCGTTCCCGCACGCCGGACAGCCATTGCCGGCGTCCGCACGGTGGCAGGAATTCCCCGTCCCCTCGACACCCGCACGGGGGTGGTGTACCCCTACTGACAGGCTTCGCCTGAAGCCGTCGGTGAAAGGACGAAGGTGGGGATCGCCGGGGGGCAGCCATGATCGGCTACCTGCTGCGCCGGGTCGCGCTCTTCGTCGCGTCGGTGCTGCTCGCGCTGGTGGCGGTCTTCGTCCTGGTGCGCCTGCTGCCCGGCGACCCCGCCGCCGCGCTGGGACCCGATGCCAGCCCCGACCAGGTCGCCGCCGCCCGGGCGGAACTCGGCTCCGACCAGCCCCTGGGCCAGCAGTTCCTCACCTGGTTCGGCAGGACGCTGCGGTTCGATCTCGGGGAGTCGTTGGTCGACGGCTCGGCGATCCTGCCGGTGATCGCCCAGCGGCTCACCGTCACGCTGCCGCTCACGCTGGTCTCCTTCGTGCTGGCGGTGACGCTCGCGAGCCTGATCGGGTGCGCCGCCGCCCTGCGTACCGGGTCCTGGGCCGGACGGCTCGTCGGCGCCCTGGCCCCCGCGGGGGTCGCGGGCCCGGCGGTCTGGGTCGGCCGCGTGCTGCGG
>JAEWIK010000193.1 GCA_023387135.1 Actinomycetes bacterium
CTGGGACGTGGTGAGGGCTGCTGTCCAGAGCGGCGAGCTGAAGACCGGCGAGGACTGGAGCGTCACCGTCGACGATCGCGCCGGGCGGGGCGTCCCCAGGATGCACTTCACCTTCGGCCTGGTGACCAGGGTCACCGACCTGGCGGGGCACGAGGTCACTGCCGACTGACGGCGCGCTCCCCCGCGCCGGCGGCGGCCGCGGCACCGCCGCTCGCGTCGAGCCGAGCCAGGACCTCCTCGGGCGCGCTGACGAGCAGGTACTCGGTGTTCGTGGAGTGGCCGACGTTCCCGACCTTGACGCCGTTCGGCGAATAGATGCCGATGACCGAGCCGATGTACCGGCGCGTGTCGTACGCGAGCACCTCGACCGGATGGCCCCTGGCGGCCAGCATGTCCTGCAACGCCTCGATCGGCAGGTGGCCCTCGTTGCTGAACGACACGACGACGACGTCGGCACGCACGCCGTCGATCACCTCGGCGAGCGCGTCAGGCATGCGGCGCTTGGAGTTGAAGTCGCTCTTGGTGGCCGCGTCGCGGGCGTCCACCCGTTTGCAGGCGACCCCGTAGTAGTCGGGCGCGTCCCACCTGACGAGGGTCTCCCAGACGTGGTAGTTCGTGAAGTAGCGGTGCTGGTTGTAGGGAGGGTCGAGGTACGCCAGGCCCACGGCCGGCAGCTGGCGGACCGCCGCCCTCGCGTCGTGCCGGATCGCGCGCCCCGTCCCCGGGGTGAGGACCGGCTGACGCAGCCGCAGCGGGCGCAGCGCGCGTGGCGCCCACTCCTTCAGGTAGGCCATCTGCAGCCCGACCGTGGAGTCGACGGCGTCGGCGGCCTCCAGCAGCGACGTCAGCAGGATCGGACGCAGCGGCCCGTCGGGGTAGAACTCGTCGATGCCGTCGCGGATGGCGTCGATCCGCAGAGCGTTGTCGGGATGGAAGTAGCGCGCCTTCTCGGCGAACACCTCGGTCACATAGCCCCGTTTGCCGGGCAGCGCCGAGAGCCGTCCGAGCGCCTCGGCGACCGCCTCCTGGTCGATGTCGGCGGCGTCGGTCACCACGTAACACTGGGCGAGGACTTCGGAGTACGCGGCGGTGTCGACCGCCGTGGTGAACACGCCTCGCCGGCAGAACTCCTGGGCGACCCTCGTCGTCCCGGTGAAGAGGTCGAGGGCCGTCGTGGCGCCGCAGTCGCTGACCAGCGCGCCCAGCTCGCCGACCAGCCGGCGCTTCGACCCGAGGTACTTGATCACGTGACCGGGGCGGACGGGTAGGGCGTCGTGGCGTGCGGCGCGTGCATGGCTCCCTCGGCTGGGTCGGGTGCAACGAGCTTACCGATGGACAATTGCCACCCCGCCGCGTGACACACGCCCACAGCTTTTGGCTTTCCTCGCCCCCTCGGTCATGATGAAACGATGCGGATAGTCGGTGTTGAGGTGGCTGGCGGGACACCCGTCTTCAGCCGCGTCCTCGCCCACGGCGCCGATCCGCACAGGCTCGCCTGGGAGCGCGGTTACAGGATCGTGAGGCCGCTGTCGGTGGCCGGCACGTCCCCCGACCTCACGCTCACCGTGCAGCTGGCCCGCCACGGACGGCGGGTCAACCGCCACGGCTTCAGCCGCGGCAGGGGCATCGACCCCGGCCTCGTGCTCACCGAGGACGTCGTCCCTGTGGTCAGGCAGCGGCTGGCCGCGTACTCGATCACGCTGTCGCCGCGTGGCCTGCTGGCCACCGAGTTCTCCGACAAGACGGCGGTCCCCGGGCTCTGGGGGCTTCCCGGCGGCGGCATCGTCGACGGTGAAAGCCCTGCCCAGGCAGTCATGCGCGAGGTGGCCGAGGAGACCGGCCAGCGGCTCGAGATCTCCCAACTGCTCGACCTGCAGACCGACCACTGGATCGGACGGGCGCCGTCCGGCGTCATCGAGGACTTCCACGCCGTGAGGATCATCTTCGCCGGACGCTGCCCCAACCCGGGAGACCCTGTCGTCCATGACTCGGGGGGCACGACCGCGGCGGCGGCCTGGATCCCGCTCGAGCGCTGGCAGTCGACGCCGTGGGCGGCGAGCACGCGCGTCCTGCTGGAACGCCACGTCGACATCCTCGTCAACGCGTGGCGCCGCGCGGGCTGACGCCCGCTTCCCTGAGAACGCAGAGCGGGCCCGCCGGGGCCGGGAGCTGAGTGCCCCGGCCCGACGGGCCCGATCGTCGTCGGTCAGCGCCTGAAGTAGGACAGGATGCGCAGGATCTCGGTGTACAGCCAGACCATCGTGACCGTCAGACCGAAGGCGCCACGCCACGACTCGCTCGCCGGAGCGCGGACCGCGATCCCCTGCTCGATGTAGTCGAAGTCGAGGATGAGGTTCATCACAGCCAGGCCCACGCCGATGGCCGAGGCGAGCAGCGCGATCATGCTCACCTGGCCGGTGATCGAGATGATCCCGAGGTTGATGCCGAAGAACGAGAGAACAAGGTTGAGCAGCAGCACGCCGGCGTAGGCCATGGTGCCGATGATGACCATCTTGCGGAACTGGCTGGTGACCCTGATGCGGAACGCCTTGTAGGCGGCGAGCGTGATGCCTGCGGCGACGAAGGTGCCGAGGACGGCAGGGGTGACGATGCCCGGGTAGATGGTCTCGAACACCAGGCTCAGGGCACCGATGAAGACACCCTCGATCAGCGAGTAGGCGAGCACGAAGGCTGGGCTGATCTTCCGCCTGAACGACACCAGCAGGACGACGCCGAAGGCGACGAGGCCGCCGACGATCATGGCGGGCTGGACGAACTGCCACGGCATGAAGAGGAACGTCAGCGCGGCCGACAACACGAGCACGCCCATCGTGACGGCGGTCTTCGTGATGACGTCGTCGATGGTCATGACTCCCTGCGGCTGCGAGAGCTGCGGCTGGGCGTACGGGTCCTGAACGGGTTGGCCGTAGGGCTCCTGGGCGTAGCCGTACTGACCTGGCTGCTGCGGGCCCTGCGCGAACTGGGGCTGGGCCCAGGCGTCGGGCTTGGAGAGAACCGGGTTGGTGCTGCGCATCGTGCTTGTTTCCTCCTGCTTGGTGGGCGGTGACGTGCACCGTCGCCTTCCATGGTACGGATCGATTCCATGCCCACGCTGTGACAAGGTCTGCCGCCGGTCGCTTCCGCGCAGGGCGAACGTTGGGGCCACCCTCGCGACCCGCCGCCGGCCGGACGCCTCGTCAGCGCAGGATCTCGCGCGCGAACCCGAGGTAGCGAGGCCCCTGCCAGTCCAGCGTCCCCTGGTCGCCGACGGTGATCACGCCGGACTCAGGCCCCGACATCATGAGTTCGAGGCGCTGCCCGTCGGGGAACTGGAACGTGGCGTAGTAACGCTGGCCGGGCTCGCCGCGGCCGCTGCCGAGCATCTCGGTCCGCTTGTTGATGACGGTGGCCTCGGCCTGCAGGCGGGGCGCTTTGACCACTCGCCTGGCCCGCCGCATCGCCCCGACGAGAGCCCGGGCGGCGACCGCCATCACCACGATCGCCATCACCGCCAGGACGATCAGCACGCCCCCGAAACCCATCATTCCCACTGGCTCAGGCTATCCAACCCGCCCACACACCGGCCGTCGCGCTGCCGAAGACCACCGCACGTGCCTCTCCCTGCACAACAGTCACCTGCCGTCCAGGTACGTAGGAAGGGTCGTCAGCGCTACAGCGGCGCGTGCACCGAGCACCGAATCTGCGCACGGTTCGGCTCCAGACAACGTAATTCACGCCGTCGGCGGCCCGAGCCCACCGAGCGCCTCCGAGAATGTTCCGGTCGCCAGCCCCCCGGGGCGCTGGTGTTCGGAACGTCACCACACAGCGGTCCGACCGGGGCGCAGCACCGTCGCTCGCCCCTCCGGCCGGCCGCCTGGTCGAAGGAGCCACCGGAATGTCAGAGAGTGATGTGACGCCCGTCCCCGCCGAGGGACGGCCTGCGCCCACGCCCCCAGCCACCAGAGTCGTCCTGCCCGACGTCGAGCGGGAGTACCACCAGTTCTACAGGACGCCCTACTTCCGCTGGTGGCGGCCGCTTCTCGCCCTCGTCATGGTCTTTGTCACCTGTTTCGTCGCCTCTGGGGTGATCCCGTTGGGCGGCCTTGCGGTGACAGGCGAACTCGATCTCGAGGAACTGAGTCAGGGTCGGCTCGACATGAACACACCCACGATGTTCCTGCTCAACAACCTCGGGATCATCGCGTTCATCCCGCTCGCCTGGGCCGCGCACCGGGCCGTCTTCGGGCAGAGGATCGGGTGGCTCTCTTCGGTGGCAGGACGGTTCCGCTGGCACGCCTTCTGGCGTTTCGTCGGGTTGTCCGCGGCGATTCTGGTCGTGATGTTCGCGATCCGGATCGTGGCTGAGGGCGGGCTCCCGGAACTGAAGATCCTGCCCGAGACCTGGTTCCTGCTCGCCGCCGTGCTGCTCACCACTCCGCTTCAGTGTGCAGGAGAAGAGTTCGCCTTCCGAGGGCTCGGCATGCGCGCCATAGCCTCCTGGTTCCCGTCGAGCCGGGTCGGGCTGATTGTCGCCGCCGTCGTCACAACGGGGGTCTTCATGCTGTTCCACGGCGCAGGAGATGCCTGGCTCAATGCCGACTACGCCGTCTTCGGCTTGTGTACTGCCGTCCTCGTATGGCGCACCGGCGGCCTCGAAGGCGCGATCGCCCTCCACATCGCGAACAACTTCCTCGCCCTCATCCTCCTGCCCTTCATCGGGACGTCCGGGCTCTTCGACAGGCAGGCCGGCGTGGGAAGCCCCTGGCAGCTGCTCAACATGGCGGCCCTGGTCGGTGCCACAGCGCTGATCCTGTGGCAGGCCAAGCGGCTCGGCCTGCAGTCGCGGTCGGCCCCGGCTGCGCCCACCGCCGCCGTGACCGGCGACGTCGCCCCCGCCTGACGAGACCGGGCTCGTCAACGACGGTCGTGCCCTCACTCACCGAGAGAGAACCCCAGCAGAGGAGTCACTGAGCACCATGGCAGAGAACGATGTGACAGCCGTCCCCGCCGAGGGACAGCCTGCGCCGAAGGAGAAGCGGCACAGGGTCGTGTTGCCCGAGGTGCAACGGGAGTACCACCAGTTCTATCGGACTCCCTCCTTCCGGTGGTGGCGACCGCTCGTGGCGCTCGTGGCGTTCGTCGTGGTCTTCTACGTCGGTTCCCAGGTTCTCGTCAAGGTGGGCCTCTTCCTCTCAGGAGTGCCGGCCGACGCGATTGACCGGGGAGAGTATGCCACCGACACTCCCTCCTTCGTGCTCGCCAACAACGTCGTCATGGCCAGCCTCATCCTGTTCGTCTGGGCGGCGCACCGCGTGTTCTTCAGGCAGAAGATCGGATGGCTCTCGTCGGTGGAGGGCAGGTTCCGCTGGGGAGCCTTCTGGCGCTTCGCGGGTCTCAGCGCACCGCTCATTGCGGTCGCGCTCGGCGTCCAAGGCAAGTTCCAGGACCTGCAGCTACTGCCGGAGACCTGGTTGCTGCTCGCCATCACGCTGCTCCTCACTCCTCTGCAGTCCGCCGGGGAAGAGTTCCTCTTCCGGGGATTCGCTGCCAGGGCGATCGGTTCGTGGTTCCCGTCCCGCCGGATCGGGCTGATCGTCGCGACGGTCGTGACCACCGTGATCTTCATGCTGGTGCACGGCGCCGGAGACCCGTGGCTCAACGCCTTCTACGTCGTCCTCGGCTTGTGCGCATCCCTGCTGGTGTGGCGGACGGGCGGCCTGGAGGGAGCCATCGCGCTCCACGTCGTGAACAATGTCGGCAACATGCTCGTCGTGTCGTTCGTGGGAACCGAAGGCATGTTCGACCGCGAGGCCGGCGTGTCGGACGCGTGGACGCTGCTCAACATGGCGGCCGTCATCGGTTCCACAGCACTGATCCTGTGGCAGGCCAAGCGGCTCGGCCTGCGATCGCGGTCGGCGCCGGCGGCGGTGGAGGCGAGCAACGACTGAGGGGCCCCAGGACGACGTGGCCGCCACCGGGCAGGGGCGGCCCGCCGCGGTGCGGGTGGACCGCGAGGTCGCCTTGCCGGCAGTGGCCAGCGAGTACCACCAGTTCTACAGGACCGCCCACTTCCGCTGGTGGCGTCCGCTGGTGGCCCTGGTGATGCTCGTTCCCGTGTGGTTCGCCATCAACGCCGTGCTCATTCCGGCCGGCCTCGCGATCGCCGGCGAGTTGGACGTCGAGGCGCTCCGGCAGGACAGGCTCGACGTGAACACGCCGACGGTCTACCTGCTCAACAACCTCAGCATCATCGTGGCCATCCCGCTCGCCTGGGCAGCCCACCGGGTGGTCTTCGGACAGCAGGTCCGGTGGCTGTCGTCGGTGGAGGGACGGTTCCGCTGGAACGCCTTCTGGCCCTTCGTCGGCCTGTCCGCGCTGGCGATCGGACTGCCCGCACTCATCCCCACGCTGCTCAACGCCGTCCGCGGAGTGCCGCTGGCGCTGAAGATCCTGCCCGAGACCTGGTTCCTCCTCGCGGTCGTGCTGCTCACCACACCGCTCCAGGCCGCTGCCGAGGAGATCGCGCTGCGGGGAATGGCGACGCGTGCCCTGGGTTCCTGGTTCCGGTCCAGAGGCGTCGGGCTCCTCGTCGCGACCGCCCTCACCGTCGTGGCGTTCATGCTGTTTCACGGCGCCGGAGACCCCTGGCTCAACGTCTACTACCTCGCGGCCGGCCTCTGCGCGTCCATGCTGGTGTGGCGCACCGGCGGGCTGGAAGGCGCCATCGCCCTGCACGTCGTGAACAATCTCTTCGCGGGCATGTTCCTGCCCTTCATCGGTACCTCGGGCGTGTTCGACAGGCAGGCGGGCGCGGCTGACGCGTCGACGCTGGTGGGCGTCGCGGGGCTGCTCGGCGCGACGGCCCTCATCCTGTGG
>JAEWIK010000201.1 GCA_023387135.1 Actinomycetes bacterium
GTGCCGACCTCTGCCTGCTCCCCCAGCACCGACCTGATGGCCTGCGTGCCGAGGCCGTGGGCGAGGTTGAGGTGGTGGGCGGCGGCGAGCGCGGCGGCGGGTTCGCGGCGGCCGGGGGCGTGGACGCCGGAGGAGTAGCCGAGGAAGGCCGAGCACCAGGGCTCGTTCAGCGTGGTCCACAGCGCGACCCTGTCGCCCAGCGCCTCGGCCATGATGGCCGCGTACTCGCCGAAGCGTTCCGCGGTGTCGCGGACGGGCCAGCCGCCGGCGTCCTCGAGCGCCTGCGGGAGGTCCCAGTGGTACAGCGTCACGACGGGGATGATCCCTGCCTCCAGCAGCTCGTCGACGAGCCGGGAGTAGAAGTCGAGGCCCGCCGCGACCGGGGCGCCGCTGCCGGTCGGCTGGACGCGCGGCCACGCTATCGAGAACCTGTACGCACCCAGCCCGAGCTCCTTCATGAGCGAGACGTCGGCCGCGAAGCGGTGGTAGTGGTCGGTGGCGACGGCGCCGTCGCTGCCGTCGCTGATGGCTCCGGGAACCTTGCAGAACGTGTCCCAGATGGAGGGCCCGCGCCCATCGGCGTCGGCCGCCCCTTCGATCTGGTAGGAGGACGTGGCGGCACCCCACCAGAAGCCCTGCGGGAAGTTCCAGGCAGTCATCGTTGACGATTCCTCACTGTCGAGAAGTGGTGCCGTGACCGGCCGTCCCAGTTCATAATGGGAGCGCTCTCAGGGTCAAGTCCGCCGCGCTCGACGACCATTGCAGTTCGATAACGCGCAGGCTCCCGCCCCTAGGCTGTTCCCAGTGTCGACACGGAGGTCATTCATGGAACCCACAGTCCTGTTCATCGGTGGCACCGGGCAGATCAGCACCGCCTGCGTCGCGGAGGCGCTCAGCCTCGGGTTCGCCGTCACGGTGCTGAACCGGGGACGCAGTTCACTGCGAGAGCTGCCCGCCGGCGCTGAAGAACTGCGGGCCGACCTGACCGACACCGAGTCGATGGCCGCGGCGCTGGGAGACCGCGAGTTCGACGTGGTGGCAGACTTCATGAGCTTCACGACCGACAGGCTCGAGCGCAACGTCGACCTGTTCGCCGGCAGGACCGGCCAGTACATCTTCGTCTCGTCGGCGTCCGCGTACGCCAAGCCCGTCGCGTCGCTGCCCATCACGGAGTCGACCCCGCTGCGGAACCCGTTCTGGCAGTACTCGCGCGACAAGATCGCCTGCGAGGACCTGCTCGTCGCCCGCTACCGCGCGGACGGCTTCCCCGCCACGATCGTGCGGCCCAGCCACACCTACGACAGGTTCGGCAACCCGCTCGAAGGCGGCTGGACGCAGGTGGCGCGCATGCTGGCGGGTCGTCCAGTGGTGGTCCACGGGGACGGCACCAGCCTGTGGACCCTCACCCACTCCTCCGACTTCGCGTACATGTTCGCCGGGCTGCTGGCACGACCGCAGGCGGTCGGCGAGAGCTACCACATCACCGGCGACGAGGTCCTCACCTGGGACGCCATCACCCAGGCGCTCGCCCGGGCCGCCGGGGTGGAGGCCGACATCGTCCATGTCGCGAGCGAGACCATCGCGCGGGTCATCCCCGCCATGGGCCCCGGCGTGGTCGGTGACAAGGCGCACTCGGTGGTGTTCGACAACTCCAAGGTGCGCGCGTTGCGTCCGGGCTTCGCCCAGAAGGTCCCGTTCTCGGCCGGCGCCCGCCAGATCATCGACGCCTACAACAGCCACCCCGAGCGCCAGGTGGTCGACGCCGAACTGGACGCCAAGCTCGACGAGTTGGTGAAGCTCGCCCGCGGCTGACCGGCGCCCTCGCCGCCCTGCCGGGACGTCCTGTCGGAACGCCGTCGACCCGCCCCGGCTCGCGGGGCGCGCGGCACCGGCTCAGAGGACGTCGGAGGCCAGCTCCACGAGCTCCGGGAGGTCGGGACGGGTCGCGATGGCGACCGGGCCGTCGCCCGCCTGGGCGTCGTTGATGGCCCGCAGCACCTCGGTCACGTGCAGCGCGAGCGCGCCCGACGCGCGGGGCTGCCGACCGATGGCGCGGGCGCGCAGCAGCTCGGCGGCGCCGATCCCCCTGCCGGTGTCCCGGTAGCCGGCCGTCGGTTCGAGCTCGACCCAGGCGTCCGGGGAGGCCGCGGTCAGGATGCTGCCGCGCCCCGAGAACCAGTTGGGGTCGGGCAGCAGCAGGCGTCCGGCCGTGCCCTGGATCTCGAGCCGGCGGAACTCGCCATAGGTCTCGAAGCTCAGCACGACGGTCGAGAGCGCTCCCGTCACGTGTTCGAGGATCGCCGTGGCGTAGGTGGGCACCTCGACCGCCAGCGGTGTTCCCGCCAGGGGCCCGGAGCCGACCACGCGGGCCCTTCCGCTCGACAGCGACCTGGCGGTCACCGACGTCACCGCACCCAGGTGCGCGACCAGGGCCGTGACGTAGTAAGGCCCCATGTCGAGCACCGGGCCGCCGCCGGTGGAGTAGAAGATCTGTGGGTTGGGGTGCCACGGCTCGGGCCCCGCGGCGCCCCACATGGCGAGGGCCCCGAACGGCTCGCCGATCAGCCCGTCCCGCAACGCCTTGGCGGTGGTCTGCAGGCCCGTACCGAGGAAGGTGTCGGGAGCGCAGCCGACACCGACTCCCGCGCGCTCGGCGGCCGCCAGCAGGGCGTGGCCGTCGACGGGATCGAACACCAGCGGCTTCTCGCTGTAGAGGTGCTTGCCGGCCTCGACCACGGCCTGGTTGACCGCCGCATGGACCGCCGGCGGGGTGAGGTTGACCACCAGTTCGATCTCGGGGTCGGCGATCAGGTCGCGGGGCTGCAGGGCCCGCAGCCCGCGCGGCGCCGCCACCTCCTGGGCGTGTTCGAGGTGGCCCGCGGCGAGCGCCACCACCTCGACGTCATCGAGCCTGTCGAAGGTCTCGAAGTACTGCCCGATGATGTTGCCGGTGCCGATGATGCCGATCCTGGCGGTCATGCCGGAGTTCCCTTCCTCGTGATCTGGTTCGGCGTGGGCCGGCGCGCTCGCTCAGCGCCCCGGACCGCCCTCGCCTGTTTCTCCACTGTCGAGTCTTCCGCAGGTGGGAGCGTGCGTGGCCGGGTTCGCCCCGGTCCGCACGTCGCCTGCCGGCTCCACGGTCAGCGGGTGACTGTGACGCTGCCGCGCTCGTCGCCCAGGTCGTGCGCCACCACGATCCGGTACTCGCCCGCGGGCGTCACCCAGCCGTGCGAGGCGACGTCCCAGACCTCGAAGGCGCGCCGGGCCACCGTCACCCTGGCCGTCGCCGCCTGTCCGGGCTCGGCCTCCACGGCGGTGAAGCCTGCCAGCCAACGCACCGGCCGGACGGGACCCGTCGACGGGCCCTCGAGGTAGGCCTGGACCGTCTCGCGGCCCGAGCGGGCGCCGGTGTTGGTGACCTCCACCTCCACCGTGACGCCGTCCCCTGACTCCGCGACGACGCGCGGGGCGCCGTAGCTCCAGGTGGTCCAGCCCAGGCCGAAACCGAACTGGCGGGCCGGCGGCCTGCCCGCCCGCAACCAGCCGCGGTAGCCCACGTCCACGCCCTCGGCGTAGTCCACCAGCAGGTCGTCGCCCACCGGGACCGCGTCGGGAACCGGCACGTTCTCGTAACTGTCGGGCAGCGTCCACGGCAGCCTGCCGGTCGGCTCGGTCCTGCCGCTGAGGACGTCGGCCACCCCGCGCAGGCCCTCCTGGCCGCCGAACCACGCCCACAGCACGGTCTGAGCCTTGTCGAGCCACGGCAGCACCACCGGCGAGCCGGCGTTCAGCACCACGACGGCGTCGGGCCGGGCCGCCAGCACCGCCTCGACCAGTTCGTTCTGCTGGCCGGGGAGGTCGAGGTTCTTGCGGTCGTACCCTTCTGTCTCGACCTGCGAGTTCGTGCCGACCACGACGACGGCGAGATCGGCCGCCTTGGCCGCTGCGACGGCCTCGTCCACCAGTTCGGCGGCGCTCGGGCCGGGCAGGACGTGGTGCACCAGCGCGCGGGCGAAGTGCTCCCAGTTGTCGTCGGCGTAGACCTGGACCTCGGCGACGAGGTGCGCGGTCCCGGGCCCGGCGAGGTTCACGCCGTGGAACGCCGGCGCGTGGTGCTGCGACCGCATCAGGACGTCGCCGCCCAGCAGCACCTCGTCGCTGCTCGACACCAGCCGGCCGTCGATCTCGGTGCGGTGGGCGCCGGGGGTGGCGAAGCCCACCCAGTGCTCACCGGGCTCCTCCAGCGCGACGTCGGTGGTGATCCGCATGGTGGTGCCGCCGGCGGGCAGGCCGTGGCGCCAGTGGATGTCGGCCTCGGCGCCCGAACGCTCCTCGATCACCGAACCGGCGGCGTCCAGGAACTCGACGTGCAGCCCGGGCTCCCCCGTCACCGGATCGGTCAGCCGGGACCGCAGCGCGACGTCGGGCGTGATCCGCGAGCTCGCGCCCCGGGAGAGGCTGACGGTGGCGTTCGGGAAATCGGCGGCGAAGGCGGCCTGGGCAGTCTGCACGAAGGAGGGATTGACGAGGGCGGACCCGCCTCCCTGCACGAAGGGTTCGACGGCGTTGGGCCCGATGAGGGCGATGGACGTGACCGCCCCGGGATCGGCCACCGGCAGCGCGTGCGCACCGTCGCTCAGCACCACGACGGCCCTGGCGGCGAGGTGCCTGATGAACTCGTCGGCCTCCGGCTCGGCGAACGCGGGCCGCGGGGCATCGTAGCCGTCGAGCTTGCCGACCCTGCTGGCCAGCAGGAGGATGCGCAGCACCTTGTCGTCGATGAAGTCCTCGGTCACGTCATCGCGCCGGACGGCGGCCAGCAGCTGGCCGCGCGACCACGGGCCCGCGGGGCCCGGCATGACGAGGTCGAGGCCGCCGAGCGCCGGTTCGACGGTGGTCTTGGCGGCGGTCCAGTCGCTGATGACCAGCCCGTCGTAGCCCCACTCGTCCTTGAGGGTCTCGGTGAGCAGCCTGTGGTGGGCCACCGCCGGGCCGGACTCGGTGCCGTCGTCGAGCCTGTTGTAGGAGGCCATGATGCTCCAGGCGTTGGCCTGCTTCACCGCCACCTCGAAGGGCGCGAGGTAGACCTCGCGCAGCGTCCGCTCGTCCACGCGGGACAGGTACTCGGTCCGCAGCGTCTCCGACTCGTTGCAGACGAAGTGCTTGACGCACACCCCGACGCCCTCGCCCTGGATGCCCTCGATCACCGCGGAAGCCATGACGCCGCTCAGCAGCGGGTCCTCGGACTGGAACTCGAAGTGGCGACCGCCGACGGGCGTGCGCTGCAGGTTGACGACCGGCGCGAGGATGACGTCGACCCCGTGGCGGCGCGCCTCGGTGGCGTGCACGCTGCCCGCCCGCGCTGCCAGGCCCGGATCCCAGGTCGCCGCGACGGCGGTGGGAGACGGCAGCGAGATGGAGGTGTGGCCCTCGTCCTCCTCGGTGCCGCGGATCCCCGTCGGGCCGTCGGAGACGACCACCTCGCCCAGCCCGGCCTCGGGCGCCGTGTAGAGCCGCCACGGCGTGCGTCCCGTCAGCAGCTCCACCTTGGTCTCCAGCGGCAACGCAGCCACCCGCGCGACGAGGTCGTCGGTGAAGGAGGGGTTGCGCCGGGGCGCTGCCGGCAGGGGCCGGGGTGTCGTGGTCATCGTCATCTCTTTCTCGGTGGGCAGGAGTAGTTCATCGGGCAGGCCGGGACCGCGTCTCGACCTGCCCGACGGCGGACATGGGGAAGGGGCGCTCAGCCCTTGACGGCACCCGCCGCCATGCCCCTGATCATCCACTTCTGGACCAGCAGGAACAGGACCAGCGGCGGCAGCGCCGCCAGCGTCGAGGCCGCCAGCATCTGCCCCCATTCGGTGGTGTTCTGCTGGACGAAGGAACGCAGGCCCAGCGGGATCGTCCACAGTTGCTGCTTGGTGTTCAGGAACGCCGAGGCGACCATGTACTCGTTGTAGGCGAGCAGGAACGCGTAGATCGCCACCGCCGCGGCGCCGGGGCCCGCCAGCGGGATCACGATCCTGATCATCGCCTTGAACGAGGAGCAGCCGTCGACCCGCGCAGCCTCTTCCAGTTCACGCGGGATCGAGTCGAAGAAGCCCTTGAACATCCAGGTACAGAACGGCAGCGCCATCACGATGTAGAGGATGATCGCCGGGGTGAAGGTCCCCATCATGCCGATCGACCTGAACAGGACGAACAGCGCGACGATCGACAGCACCAGCGGGAAGAGCTGGAACGCCATCAGCGTGCTGGAGTAGACGGCGTTCACCTTCGTCCGGTAGCGCGACAGCGAGTAGCCGGCGAGGCCCGAGGCGACGAGCGCGAAGGCGGTGGCGATCAGCGCCAGCACCACCGAGTTGCCGAACCACATCGGGTAGTCGGTCTTGCCGAGCACTGCCTCATAGTTCGCGAGCGTCACCCGCTGCGGGATCAGGGTCGACCCGCCGAGGATGTCGGCCTTGGGACGGAACGAGTTGATGGCGGTCAGGATCACGGGCATGTTGATGAACAACATGACGAGCAGGAGCACTATCGAGAGCACCCAGGACCTGGCGCGGAAACGGGGTCGACCTTTCATGCGAGATCATCCGCCTTCTTCTGGAGCTTGAGCATGAAGTACGCCAGGATGCCGAGCACTATCAGCGTGAGCACCGCGGAGGCGGCGCCCGTCCCGAGGTTGCGGTAGATCGACTCGTCGAACGAGAAGATCATCAGGTTGCGCGCGTTGGCCGAGTTGTTGGTCAACAGGTACGGGGTCTCGTAGTCGTTGACCGACCAGATGGTCATGAGCACCCACAGGATCGAGCTCATGGGCAGGATCTGCGGGAACGTGATGTTCCAGAACCTCTTCCACTTGCTGGCGCCGTCGATGTCGGCGGCCTCCAGCAGGCTCTCGTCGAGGGATTGCAGGGTGGCCATCAGCGACACCAGCATGAACGGGAAGGACCGCCACGCCTTGGCGATGATCGTCGCGACGACGGTCGCCGTCGGATCGTTGAAGAAGTAGATCGGGTCCCCGCCGAAGAACATGATGACCTGGTTCACGGCGCCGTACTCGTCCTGCATCATCCAGCGCAGGGCCGTCATGCCGACGATCGGGGGCACCACCCACGGCAGGATCAGGCCCACACGCAGCAGCCCGCGCATGGGGATGTCGCGCACCAGCAGGAGCGCCAGGCCCAGGCCGAGCCCGTAGGAGAGCAGCACGCCACCGATGGCGAAGATCACCGAGAACTGGACGGCGTGCCAGAAGTCCGGGTCGGCGAAGATCTTCCCGAAGTTGTCGAGGCCCACCCAGCCCTGGGACGGTCGGGAGACCTTGCCCTTCTGGAAGCTGTAGGTGACGCCCTGGAGCATCGGGTAGAGCTGTGCGAGACCGAGCAGCAGGATCGACGGCAGCGTCAGGTAGATCGACAGGTTGCGATCACGTCTTGTCTGCAGATCGAGCACACGGGGTCTTCGCGTTGTCGCCACTGGCATCGCGACCGTCATCGTGTCTCCTTCGATGAGAGATG